>NZ_JBFTOB010000026.1:0-94177 GCF_056397765.1 Caulobacter sp. 05L422
AAGGATGCTTCTTGTAGAGCTCACGCTCCAAAGTCCAACCCTACCCACGATACACAAACTACCTCCTTCGCCGCGGGGTGGAGCAGCCCGGTAGCTCGTCAGGCTCATAACCTGAAGGTCACAGGTTCAAATCCTGTCCCCGCACCCAAACCTTAAAGCCAAGCTTTCGAGCGCCTCGCGATGTGTGGCCTCGGCGCCACTTCCGGTGGCGTTTCGGTCGCCATCGACCCGTGTCACGCGAAAATTTATCGCCTGGACCCGCCTTGGCTTGAGATTCTGCAATCAAACCCCGTAGCGCGTTCCGTAGATTTGCGTCATGAGAGCAGGATGGAAGGACGCGGGTCGGCAACTGGCCCGCTGAATGAGGTTTTGAGGATAAGATGGCGAACGGTGTCGTTAAGTGGTTCAACCCGGCCAAGGGCTTTGGTTTCATTCAGCCCGAGGACGGCGGCCAGGACGTGTTCGTCCACATCGCCGCGGTTGAACGTTCGGGCCTGTCGGCCCTGAATGAAGGCGACCAGGTCGCCTATGAGCTGGAAGAGGATCGCCGTTCGGGCAAGACCTCGGCCGGCAATCTGCGCGTGACCGGCCAAGGCGCCGCGCCTTCGGCTCCCCGCCGTCCGGCCTCGCGCGGCTTCGACGCCCCGCGCGGCGGCGGCTACGATGCTCCCCGCGGCGGCGGCTACGGCGGCGGCGGTGGCGGCGGTTCGGGCGAAGCCGGCACGGGCGTGGTGAAGTGGTTCAACAGCACCAAGGGCTTCGGCTTCATCCAGCCGGACAACGGCGGCGGCGACATCTTCGTGCACATCTCGGCCGTTGAACGCGCCGGCCTGCGCGGCCTGAACGAAGGCCAGCAAGTCGGTTACGAACTGGAACAGGACCGCCGCTCGGGCAAGACCTCGGCCGGCAACCTGCGCATCCTCTAAGGATCGGAATCAGGCCGGACGCGGAGCGTTCAGCCGACTTTTCGACCTAGAAATCAGGCCCCGCTGGAGCCTTTCCCCGTCGCTGAGACGGCGGAGGGGCTTCTGCGGGGCCTTTTTCGTGTTGGTTTTCGCCGTTGGATGGGGCGGTGAGCGGACCTTCTAGGCCCCTCGATTATCGCGTTCGGCGGCCGCCTGGTTCACCGCCAGGGCGGTCATGTTGGCGATGCCGCGCGCGGTGACGCTGGGCGTCAGCACGTGCAGCGGCCGGCTCATGCCCAGCAGAACCGGCCCGACCAGCAGGCCCTCGGTGGCGGCGCTGAGCAGGGTCAGGGCGATGTTGGCCGCGTCCAGGGTGGGCATGACCAGCAGGTTGGCCGAGCCCTTCAGGGCGCTGTCGTGGACCAGACGGTCGCGCAGGGCCTGGGAGAGGGCGGCGTCGGCGTGCATTTCGCCGTCGACCTCGAGCTCGGGCGCGCGCTCGCGGACCAGGGCCAGGGCCTCGCGCATCTTGCGCGCGGTCGGCGAGTTCGACGCCCCGAAACTGGAGTGCGACAGCAGGGCCGCCTTGGGCGTCAGGCCGAAGCGGCGCACGGATTCCGCGGCCAGCAGGGTCATCTCGGCCACCTGCTCGGCGGTCGGGTCGACGTTGACGTGGGTGTCGCAGAAGAACAGCGTGCCGTTGTCGATGATCAGGGCCGACAGGGCGTAGACCCGGCCGACGTTCTCGCGCTTGGGGATGATCGGCAGCACATAGGTCATGTGCTGCCACCAGTCGCCGGCCCCGCCCACCAGGGCGGCGTCGACATGGCCGGCCTGCAGCAGCATCGAGGCCGAGACGGTCCGGCGGTTGGTCACGCGGCGTTCGGCGGCCAGGGGCGGCACGCCCCGGCGGCTGACCAGGCCCTGGTAGCGCTCGACCAGCGGGGCGAACAACGCCTTGTCGGCCGAGGGATCGAGGATCTCGACGCGATTGTCGAAGTCCAGCCGCAGGCCCATTTCGGTCGCCTTGGCGATGATCGTCTCGCGCTTGCCGATCAGCACCGGCTTGCAGAGGCCTTCGTCCAGCACGGTCTGGACGGCGCGCAGCACGCGTTCGTCCTCGCCCTCGGCATAGGCCACGCGGATGGTCGAGGCCTTGGTCGCCTTGCGGGCCCGCTCGAACACCGGACGCATCAGCTGGCCCGAGCGATAGACGAACAGCTCCAGCTCGGCGCGATAGGCGTCGAAATCGGCGATCGGCCGGGTGGCCACGCCGCTGTCCATGGCCGCCCGGGCCACGGCCGGGGCGATCTGCAGGATCAGGCGCGGGTCGAACGGCTTGGGGATGATGTAGCTGGCGCCGAACATCGGGGCGACGCCGCCATAGGCGCTGGCCACCACTTCGGAGGCCTCGGCCCGGGCCAGTTCGGCGATGGCCTCGACGGCCGCCACCTTCATGGCCTCGTTGATCTCCGACGCGCCGACGTCCAGCGCGCCGCGGAAGATGAACGGGAAGCACAGGACGTTGTTGACCTGGTTGGGATAGTCGCTGCGGCCGGTGGCCATGATGGCGTCGGGGCGCTGGGCGGCGACGAGCTCGGGCAGGATCTCCGGCTCGGGATTGGCCATGGCCAGGATCAGCGGATTGGGGGCCAGCAGCGGCAGCCATTCGGCCTTGAACACCCGGGGCGCCGAGAGGCCCAGGAAGATGTCCGCGCCGGCCAGTACTTCCGACAGGGTGCGGGCGTCGGTCTTGCGGGCGTAGCGGGCCATGTTGTCGAGCATGTCGTCGTCGCGGCCGGCGTAGACGACGCCCTTGATGTCGGTCAGCGTCACGTTCTCGACCGGCAGGCCCATCGAGACCAGAAGGTCCACGCAGGCCAGGGCGGCCGCGCCGGCGCCCGAGGTCACCAGCTTCACGTCTTTCAGTTGCTTGCCCTGGACGAGCAGGGCGTTGCGGACCGCGGCGGCGCAGACGATGGCGGTGCCGTGCTGGTCGTCGTGGAAGACCGGGATGTTCATCCGCTCGCGCAGCTTGCGCTCGATGACGAAGCATTCCGGGGCCTTGATGTCCTCCAGATTGATGCCGCCGAAGGTGGGCTCCAGGGCCGCGACCACCTCGATGAAGCGGTCCGGATTCTCAGCGTCGACCTCGATGTCGAAGACGTCGATGCCGGCGAACTTCTTGAACAGGACCGCCTTGCCTTCCATCACCGGCTTGGAGGCCAGCGGGCCGATATTGCCAAGGCCCAGCACGGCGGTGCCGTTGGAGATCACGGCCACCAAGTTGCCGCGGGCTGTGTAGTCGCGGGCCAGGTCGGGATTGGCGGCGATGGCCTCGCAGGGCGCGGCGACGCCGGGGGAATAGGCCAGGCCGAGGTCGCGCTGGGTGGCCATGCGCTTGGTGGCTTCGATCGCCAACTTTCCGGGCCGCGGCAGACGGTGGTAGTCCAGGGCGGCTTTACGGAAATCCTCGTCCATCGGGTCGTTCCTCGGTGACTGCGCAAGGTGGAAGCGGCGCGGATCGTCTGGTGCGGCGTTCTGTGCGATCCGTCAGGGCCTAGCTACCGGTGTTGGCGCGGTATTTCCAATCTTACCCAAGGTCAGGCCACGTTTTTTGCGGTTCGGGGCGCCGCGAGGGCGATCGCGGGTGGCCCGATAAGTAATAAAAGACTTATATAGCGCCTATCCGGCGGGCGCCCAGCGCCGCCATGCAAGGCGGTTCGCCGTCTTGGCGGGGCGATGGAGCGTCCGGGCTGGACTTGCGGGCGAGGCGGTTTCAGCATCGCTCGGAAGGCCCAGGGGTCTAGAATGGCGCACGGCGACGTCGAGCAAGGAACCACGAACGCATGAGCGGCCTAACCACCCACATCCTCGACACGGCGGCCGGCCGCCCGGCGGCGGGGGTCGTTGTGCGGGTTTCCGCCCGGCGCGGCGAAAAGGTCAGCCTGCTAAGCGAAACCCGCACCGACGCGGACGGCCGGGCGCGCCTGGTCGAGGGCGAGGATCTGACGGTCGGCGGCTATCGGCTGGAGTTTTCGGCGGGCGACTATTTCAAGGCCTTGGGCGCGGTCGTCAGCGATCCGCCGTTCCTGGACGTGGTGGTGATCGACTTCGCGGTGTCCGACACGGCTCAGCATTATCACGTGCCGCTGCTGGTCTCGCCGTTCGCCTATTCCACCTATCGGGGCAGCTGATGGCTCACACGGTGCGCTTCCTGCTGAACGGCGAGGTGGTCGAGGCCAAGGGCGTCGACCCCACCTGCACGCTGCTGGAGCATCTGCGCGGCGACCTGCGGCGCACGGGGACCAAGGAAGGCTGCGCCGAGGGCGACTGCGGATCGTGCACGGTGCTGGTCGGCGAGCTGGACGGGCAGGGCGGGACCGCCTGGCGGGCGGTCAACAGCTGCATCCAGTTCGTGCCGATGCTGGACGGCAAGGCGGTGATCACCGTCGAGGGCGTGTCCAGAAAGGATGGGGCGGAGGAGAAGCCGCATCCCGTGCAGGCGGCGATGGTCGAGCATCACGGTTCGCAATGCGGCTTCTGCACGCCCGGCATCGTCATGTCGCTGTACGGTCGGGCCGTGGCGGCCAAGGGCGCGGATGCGCCGATCGACGAGGTGCTGGCGGGCAACCTGTGCCGCTGCACCGGCTATGGCCCGATCATCGCGGCGGCCGAGGCGATCGTCCCAGAGGCGGCGCCGGACGTGGCCGACAAGCTGGCGGGGTTGAAGCGTGAGACCATGCTGGAGCTGCAGCATGACGACCCCATCGCCGGGGGCGCCCGTCGCTGGTTCACGCCGCGCGGCATGGACGAGCTGGCCCAGACCTATGCGGCTAACCCCGACGCGGTGATCGTGGCCGGGGCCACCGACATCGGCCTGTGGGTCACCAAGCTTCGCAAGCCGCTGAAGACCCTGATCGACATCGGCCGGGTCGACGAACTGAAGACCGTCACCCGCGAAGACGGAAACCTGAGGATCGGAGCGGGCGTGCGCTATGTCGACGCCCTGGAGACGCTGAGCGAACTCTATCCGGATCTCGGCGCCATGATGCGGCGGCTGGGGTCGACCCAGGTGCGCAACAGCGGTACAATCGGCGGCAACATCGCCAACGGCTCGCCGATCGGCGACATGCCGCCGGCGCTGATCGCGGCGGGCGCGACCCTGGTCCTGCGCCAGTGGAACGAGCGGCGCGCCGTGCCGCTGGAAGACTTCTTCATCGCCTATGGCAAGCAGGATCGCCGTCCGGGCGAGTTCGTCGAGGCCGTGCTGGTCCCCGATCCGGCGCCGGGCGCGATGTTCAAGGTCTTCAAGCTGTCCAAGCGCTTCGACCAGGATATCTCGGCAGTGTGCGGGGCGTTCAACATCCAGATTGTCGACGAGACCGTCGTCAGCGCCCGCATCGCCTATGGCGGCATGGCCGGCACGCCCAAGCGGGCCACGGCCTGCGAAGACGCCCTGGTCGGCCAGATCTGGAACCGCACCACGATCCACGCGGCCGTCGAGGCCCTGGCCGGCGACTTCACGCCGCTGACCGACGCCCGCGCCTCGGCCGCCTATCGCGCCCTGACGGCCGGCAACATGCTGCGCAAGGTCTTCATCGAGTCCGCCCGGCCGGACCTGGAGACCCGCGTGCCGGAGGCGCCCCCCCAAACGCCGGAGGCGGCCCATGGCTGACTCCAGTTCCACGGTGATCGAGCCGGTCGTGTTCCAGGGCGTCCACGCCTCGCTGCCGCACGACAGCGCCCTGCGCCATGTCTCGGGTGCGGCGATCTATGTCGACGACATCCCCGAGCCCGCCGGCATGCTTCACGTCCACCTGGGCATGAGCAGGAAGGCCCACGCCCGGATCGTGTCGATGGACCTGTCGGCCGTCCGCGCCTCGCCCGGCGTGGTGACGGTGCTGACCGCCCAGGACATCCCCGGCGAGAACGACGTCAGCCCGGTGATCCACGACGACAAGCTGTTCGCCGACGGCGAGGTGATCTGCGTCGGTCAGAGCCTGTTCGCCGTGGCCGCCACCTCGATCGCAGCCGCCCGCGCAGCCGCCGCCAAGGCCGTGGTCGAGTACGAGGACCTGCCGGCCGCGATCACCATCGGGGAGGCCCGCGAGGCCGACCTGAAGATCGAGGCCAGCCAGCGCATGGCGCGCGGCGACACGGCCGCCGCCCTGGCGGCCTCGCCGCGACGCCTGCAAGGCGCGTTCGCCATCGGCGGCCAGGACCACTTCTATCTCGAAGGCCAGGTCGCCCTGGCCACGCCGGGCGAGGGCGGCGACGTCCACGTCTGGTCGTCGACCCAGCATCCCAGCGAGGTCCAGCATCTGGTCGCCCGCGTGCTGGACGTGCCGCATACCTCGGTGACCATCGAGGTGCGCCGGATGGGCGGCGGGTTCGGCGGCAAGGAGACCCAGGCCTCGCTGTTCGCCGCCGCCGCGGCCCTGGTCGCCGTGAAGACCGGCCGCGCCGCCAAGGCTCGTCCGGATCGCGACGAGGACATGGTCATGACCGGCAAGCGGCATGACTTCGAGGTCGCCTACGACGTTGGTTTCGACGACGAAGGCCGGCTGACCGGCCTGGCCCTGGAGCTGGCCTCGCGCTGCGGCTCGACCACCGACCTGTCGATGGCCATCAACGACCGGGCGATGTTCCACGCCGACAACTGCTACTTCCTGCCGGCCGTCGAGATCGTCTCGCACCGCTTCAAGACCCATACGGTGTCGAACACCGCCTTCCGGGGTTTCGGCGGTCCGCAGGGCATGGCGGCGATCGAGCGGGTGATGGACGCCGTCGCCCAGGCCGTGGGGCTGGACCCGCTGGAGGTCCGCCAACGCAATCTCTATGGCGGCGAGGGGCGGAACCTCACGCCCTATCACCAGACCGTCGAGGACAACGTCGCGCCGCAACTGCTCTCGGAGTTGGCGGCGTCCTGCGACTACGAGGCCCGCCAGCGCGAGATCGACGCCTATAACGCCCGCAGCTCGGTGCTGAAGAAGGGCTTGGCCCTGACGCCGGTGAAGTTCGGCATCTCCTTCACCACCACCCACCTGAACCAGGCCGGGGCGCTGATCCACCTCTATGCCGACGGCTCGATCCTGCTGAACCACGGCGGGACGGAGATGGGGCAGGGGCTGTTCGTCAAGGTCGCCCAGATCGTCGCCGAGGCGTTCAAGGTCGACGTATCGCGGATCAAGGTGACCTCCACCGTCACCGACAAGGTCCCCAACACCTCGGCCACGGCGGCCTCGTCGGGCACCGACCTGAACGGCATGGCGGCGCTGAACGCGGCCAACACCCTCAAGGCGCGGCTGGTCGCGTTCGCGGCGAAGAAATGGGGCTGCGACGAGGGCGAGGTCGAGTTCACGCCTGAAGGCCTGCGGGCCGGGAGCGAGTTGATCCCGTTCGCCGCCCTGTGCCGCCAGGCTCACCTGGCCCGGGTGTCGCTGTCGTCCACCGGCTTCTACGCCACGCCCAAGATCCACTACAACCGCGCCACCCACACCGGCCGGCCGTTCTACTACTTCGCCTACGGCGCGGCCTGCAGCGAGGTGCTGATCGACACCCTGACCGGCGAGATGAAGGTCACGCGGGCCGATATCCTGCACGACGCCGGCTGCTCGCTGAACCCGGCCATCGACCTGGGCCAGATCGAGGGCGGCTTCATCCAGGGCATGGGCTGGCTGACCACCGAGGAACTGGTGTTCAGCGCCGACGGCCGGCTGCTGACCCACGCGCCCTCGACCTACAAGATTCCCACCTGTGGCGACCGGCCAGCGGTGCTGAACGTGGCGCTGTGGGAACCGGGGCGCAATGTCGAGGAGACGGTGCACCGCTCCAAGGCCGTGGGCGAGCCGCCGCTGATGCTGGCCCTGTCGGTGCTGTCGGCCGTGAACCGCGCCGTGGCCTCGGCGGTCGATCACAAGGTGTTTCCCGACCTGGACGCGCCGGCGACGCCGGAGCGGATCCTGATGGCGGTCGAGGACGTCAAGCGGAGGGCGGCGTCGTGAACTGGGCCCGCTCCGCCCTGGCCCAATTGGCCCTCGGCGAGACGGTCGCCCTGGTGACTATCCTGGCCACCGAGGGCTCGGCTCCGCGCGACGCCGGGACCAAGATGGTGGTCTGGGCCGACGGCCAGGCCGGCACGATCGGCGGCGGCAACCTGGAGCATCAGGTCGCCGACCAGGCGCGGCGGATGCTGCTGACACAGGTGCATTTCGCCCTGCAGGACTATCCGCTTGGCCCGCTGCTGGCCCAGTGCTGCGGCGGTCGTGTGCGGCTGCTGATCGAGCGCCTGGACAAGACCGCCGTCGACTGGCTGACCGACGCCGCGCGCCGCCTGGACGCTGATCAGCCCTTCGAGGTCCGCACCCGCTTCAACCCCGGCGCCCTGTCCAAGACCATCGCCCCGGTCGCGGCGTCCAGTCCCGACGGCGCGCCGATCACCCTGGCGGGCGAACCGGCCACCGCGCGCGGGGCCCGGCCGATCCTGGGCGACGTGCTGGTCGAGCCGCAGGATCTGCCGCGCCCGCCGGTGCTGCTGTTCGGCGCTGGCCATGTGGGCCAGGCCGTGGCGCGGGCCCTGGAGCCGCTGCCGTTCCGCCTGGCCTGGTACGACACCCGCCCCGAGACCGCCGAGTTTCTGGGCGTGACGGTGGGAACACCCGCCGAACTGGCCGCCGCCGCCATGGGCGTGGGCCCCGACGCCTACATCCTTGTCATGACCCACGACCATGATCTGGACTACGCCCTGACCTCGTCGGCCCTGGCCGGCGGGGCGTTCGGCTATCTGGGCCTGATCGGGTCGGACACCAAGAAGGCCCGGTTCCTGAGCCGGCTGCGCAAGGACGGCTTCGGCGACGGGACGGTGTCCCGCGTCACCTGCCCGATCGGCCTGCCGCACCTGAAGAACAAGGCCCCCGAGGTGATCGCCGTCTCGGTGGTCGCCGACCTGCTGATGCGGCTCGAGGCCGCCCGCCGCGAACGTACGAAGGATCTCCAGCTTGCAAGCCTATAGGGCGTCGATCCTCCAGCTGGAGGCCGACCCGAGCATCACGGATGGAGAGGCGCACGCCTTCCACGAGGACGGCCTGCTGCTGGTCGAGGACGGTCGCGTGGTCGCTTGCGGCGACCACGCCAAGTTGGCCGACGAGCTGGGCGACGTCGCCGTCGAGGACCTGCGCGGCAAGCTGATCGTCCCGGGCTTCGTCGACACCCACATCCACTTCCCGCAGGTCGACATCATCGCCGCCCATGGCGAGCAGCTGCTGGACTGGCTGGAGCGTCACACCTTCCCGGCCGAGGCGGCCTTCGCCGACCCGGGACACGCCGAAGAGACCGCCGAGTTCTTCGTCGAGGAGCTGCTGCGCAACGGCACGACCAGCGCCCTGGTGTTTGGCTCGGTGCACAAGGTTTCGGTCGAGGCGCTGTTCGCCGCAGCCCTGAAGCGCGACATGCGGGTGATCGCCGGCAAGTCGCTGATGGACCGCAACGCCCCGCCCGGCCTGACAGACACGGTCGAGAGCAGCCGGGCCGACATGCAGAGCCTGATCGCCGACTGGCACGGCAAGGGCCGGCTGGGCTACGCGGTCACGCCGCGCTTCGCGATCAGCTGCAGCGACGAACAACTGGCCATGGCCGGCGAGGTGTTGGCGGAGCACCCGACGGTGTGGATGCAGACCCACCTGTCGGAGAACATCCGCGAGATCGTCGACACGGCGAAGCTGTTCCCGGACGCCACGGATTATCTCGACGTCTACGACCGCTTCGGCCTGGTCGGGAAGCGCTCTGTCTTCGCCCACTGCGTCCATCTGCAGGGAGACGCTTTCCAGCGGTTGGCTCAGGCGGGCTCGGCGATCGCCTTCTGCCCGACCTCGAACCTGTTCCTGGGCTCGGGCCTGTTCCCGCTGGAGACCGCCTGCGCCCACGGGGTGAAGGTGGGGATCGGCACGGACGTGGGGGCGGGGACGACGTTCTCGATCCTCCACACCCTGGGCGAGGCCTACAAGGTGGGCCAGCTGCGCGGCGAGGCGCTGGATCCGTTCCACGCGCTGTACCTGGCGACGCTGGGCGGGGCGCGGGCCCTTGGGCTGGAGGACGAGATCGGGAGCCTGGAGCACGGCAAGATCGCCGACTTCCTGGTGCTGGACCTGGCGGCCACGCCGCTGCTGGCGCGGCGGATGCCGGCGGCGCGGAGCCTGGAGGACAGGCTGTTCGCGCTGACGGTGCTGGGGGATGACCGGGTGGTCGAGCGGACGTATGTGGCCGGGGTGGAGCGGTATCGGCGTTAGGGCTCACCCCACTTGCCCCCACCTGACCGCTTCGCGGTCTGTCCGCCCCCATAGGGGGCGGAGGACGTCAAGCGCGGCTCCTCTTCCCCCTGTGGGGGAAGACGGTCGCGAAGCGACCCGTAGGGGGCAAGTGCTCGCCGCTTAAACGCCCATCGTCTCCGCATACAGCTTCAACAACCCCTCGGCCTTCACCCCCACGGTGATCGCCTGGACCGGCTGGTCATCCCAGGCCGACGGCCCGAACAGCTCCCCGTCGACCTTCTGGCACGTCTGTCCCAGGGCGATCCCATCCGTGATCACCCGGATCGAACCCGCCCGGACCTCGAACAGCGACGGATCGATCACAAACGCCACGGCCGCGGCGTCGTGCACGCAGCAGCCGACGATGCCGTCGCGGCCGCCATAGAAGGCCGCATAGGGCTTGGAGATGGCGTTGAGGAATTCGCCGGCCGGGCCGGCCGAGGCTTCCAGGGCGTCCATGTAGCCGGGGGTCATCACCACCTGGGTGGTGACGTCCAGGCTGACGGCGGTCACATGCCAGGGGGCGGTGAACACCAGGTCGGCGGCTTCCGGGTCGTTCCAGATGTTGGCCTCGGCCACCGGGGTGACGTTGCCCGGCTTGCCGGCCACGCCGAACGCGCCGCCCATGATCACCACGGCCTTCACGAGGGGGGCGAACGCGGGATCGGCCTTCAGCGCCAGGGCCAGATTGGTCAGCGGACCGACCGCGACCAGGGTGATCTCGCCCGGGTTGGCGCGCACCAGGTCGATGATCGCCTGATAGGCCGGCTTGGCCTCGGGCTTGGCGGGCACCAGACCCAGCAGCTCGACGTCGCCCAGACCGTTCTCGCCGTGCACGAAGGTGGGCGAGGGATTGCGCGGCCGGGTCAGCGGCTTGTCCGTGCCCTTGAAGACCGGGGCCTTCAGGCCGAAGCGGTCCTTCAGATACAGGGCGTTGCGAGTGGTGATCTCGATGTCGGCGTTGCCGTAGACCGTGGTCACGGCCACCAGCTCGAGCGCGGGGCTGGCCTCGATGAACAGCAGCGCCATGGCGTCGTCGATGCCGGGGTCGGTGTCGAAGATGATCTTGCTGGGCGTAGGGGAAGTCGTCATCCGAAGGACTTATCTCATCGTGTGATGGAGGGGGAGACCCTCCGAAACGAACCATGCTCCCGGCGCGAACCGGGAGCATGGCGGGACGATGGCAATCCTTCGGGCAATCCGCCCGGCGCGAAGGCCGGGCGGGGTCTTTCAGATTACCGCTTGGCGCTGATCGAGATGCCGACGATCCGAGGCTCGTTGACGAAACCGGTCAGGTTGTTGAAGTCGATGCCGCCGCGCAGGTTCACCTCGTTGGTGATGTTGCGGGCGAACGCGGCGATTTCGTAGCTGCCGTCCTGCTTGGCGTAGCCCAGCTTCAGACCGCCTTCGAAGTCGCCCTTCGAGTAGAACTCCTTGCTCTGGTAGAGGAAGATGTTCGTGTAGCCCTGCTGGAACCAGTCGGTGTAGGCGAACAGTTCGCCGTCGCCGACCGGGTAGCTGTAGCGGGCCGTGAAGTTCAGCACGTATTCCGGCGCGTTCGGGAACGGGTTGCCGTTGACCAGGGCCTGACCCGAGCCGTTCAGCGGATCGGTGACCGTGCACTGGGCGCAGACCGCCACGGCCAGATCGCTGTCCTTGATCTTGGTGTGGTTGTAGCTGTAGCCGGCCGTCAGCAGCAGGTTCTCGGTGACCTTGAACTCGCCGTCGAACTCGACGCCGTAGGCTTCGCCCTTGTCGGCGTTGATCAGCAGGGTGCCGTTGGTGGCGCCGCCGATGGCGCTGAACTGCGGGTTCTTTTCTTCATAGGTGAAGACCGCGCCGTTGAAGCGGACGCGGCGGTCCAGCAGTTCGCTCTTGAAGCCGACTTCGTACGACTGGATCGTTTCCGACTGCGCGACCGAGGGCGAGGCGCCGAACACCACGTCGCGACCCTGGATGGTCGGGCCGCGGAAGCCGTGAGCGGCCCGGGCGTACAGGCTGAAGTCGTCGGTGACGGTGTAGAAGGCCGACAGGTCCCACGAGACCTTGCTGTCCGACACTTCGACTTCCGGCGCCGTCGAGCCGACGACGGTCATGGTCTTCTTGTCGTCGGTGTAGCGGGCGCCGGCGGTGATCTTCAGGGCCGGGGTGACCTGGTAGGCGGCCTGACCGAAGCCGGCCCAGGCGGTGTTCTTGTGATTCAGCGTCGCCTTGGCGAAGCCGGCGTCGGTGGTCACCAGGAAGTCGGACTTGAAGTAGTAGCCGCCGACTTGCCAGCTGAACGGGCCTTCGGTGTCCGAGGCCAGGCGCAGTTCCTGGGTGTACTGGTCCAGGTCGTCGATGCCGTCCTTGGTGTCGGAATCGAAGGGGATGAAGCCCGGGCCGGTGCCGGCCACGCCGCCGTCGATGTCGCCGCGGCTGTAGCCGTTGGTGGTTTCGTAGGCGCTGATCGAGGTCAGGGTCACGTCGCCGAAGTCGTAGTCGACCTTAATCGACTCGCCGTTGCCGTCGTACTTCTGCGGGTTGTTGGCGCCGCCGTTGTAGAAGACTTCCTTGCGGTCGAAGTTGCCGTTGATCTTGTTGCTGCCGGCCGTGAGGATATTGGCGCGGAAGATCGCGGCCGTGCCGTCCAGCGAGCGGTTGTGGGCGCTGAGCAGGACGCTCAGGTCGGCGGTCGGGGTCCACAGCAGTTGGCCGCGGATGGCGTATTCGTCATAGCCGCCCATCGCGTCCTTCACGCCGGTGAAGGTGTTGTCGATGTAGTCGTCGCGGTGTTGGCCCAGGATGGCGATCCGGCCGGCCAGCTTGTCGGCGACCAGCGGGCCGCCGACGCCGGCTTCGGCGGTCCACGAACCGTACGAGCCGTAGGTCACCGTGCCGTTGGCCTTGAAGGTCTGGCTCGGCTTGACGCTGTCGAACTTGACGATGCCGGCGGTGGTGTTGCGGCCGAACAGCGTGCCCTGCGGGCCGCGCAGCACTTCAACCTGCTCGACGTCGAAGATCGGCGTGCTCTTCAGCACGACGTTTTCCATGACCACGTCGTCCATGATCACCGAGACCGGCTGCGAGGCGGCCAGGTCGAAGTCGGTGTTGCCCAGGCCGCGGATGTAGAAGCGCGGGGCGGCGCGGCCGTTGGAGCTTTCGACGAACAGGCCGGGCACGCGGCTCGACAGGGCCAGCACGTCCTCGCCGCCGGCGAACAGGGCGTCCAGCTTCTCGCCGCCCATGGTGGCGACCGAGACCGGCACTTCCTGGATGTTTTCCGAGCGCTTCTGGGCGGTGACGATCACGTCGCTCAGCGCCGTGGGCGTTTCCTGGGCGAAAGCCGGGGCGGCGACACCGACGGCGATGGCCAGGGCGGTGAGGGCGGCGCCGCGGTGGAGGCGGCTGCGCAGCTTGGTGGCGGTGGTCATTGAAGTATCCCCTTCATGCGTCGGCGGCCCGACGCTTGAGGGTGCAATGCACAATGATTGAGACGAATCCAAAGGTTTGATGACGTCCCGACCGCCGTTTGGTGAAATTTTTGCTCTGGTTGTTACTATTTGACCACGCCGCGACAGGACTGCTCAAAAGCAGATCATAAGTCAGAGGTTTATTACTTATTGTCATGGCTCTGACGATCGATCGCTTACGGCGCAAGGCGTTGATCGACGCCGTCCTGGAGAAGCGAGACGTGGGCCGAGACGATTTTCCAGCCCTTTTCGGTGCGGATCCAGGCTTGGCTTTGGCGGCCGGGACGTTTTGCCCCTTCGCGCAGGAATTCGACGTTGGCGATTGCGAAGTCTCGCCCAAACGTAGTGATTTCCGTCCTTAGGCGCGACCTCTGCGGCGAGCCGCCCGAGCGGCCGATTCGAAAGGCCGCGATCGCCTCGAAACCGTAGAGATTCTCGGCCACGCCATAGCGCACGGTCTCGGGCGCATCGCGGAAGAAGCCGTCCAGCGCTTCGACGTCGTTGGTCATCAACGCGATCTCGTAGGCGTCGACGGCGGCGGTCACCTCGGCCAGGACCTCGGGTTCGTTGACGGTCGTCATCGTGTCGGCTCCGGCGGGCGATGGGCGGCGAGCACGCCGGATCGCTCCAGGCGCAGGGCGGCGGCCAGGGCCAGGTCCTCGCGCCAGGCCGGCGCGATGATCTGCACGCCGATCGGCAGCTTGCCGGGGCGGTTGACCGGCGCGGCCACGACGGGCAGGCCGATGTAGCTGATGGGCTGGGTGTAGGCGCCGAGGTTCTTGCGCACCGAGACCTGCTGGCCGCCCATCTCCATGGTCGTCTGGCCGATGCCCGGCGCCGGGCATACCGAGGCCGGGGCCAGCAGCACGTCGAAATCCTCGAACACTCGGCGCACGGCGTCGCGGAACACCGGGCGATAGCGGCGCGCGGCCTCGGCGACGGCTTCAGGCGCCAGGGCGCCGGCCAGCAGGCGGTCACGGACGGCGGGGTCGTAGTCCAGCGGTCGCGACTTCAGGTCGTCGAAATGCAGATGAGCGGCCTCGATCGGGGTCAGGCAGAAGGCGGCGGCGCGGGCCAGCTCGGCGCCGGGCAGTTCGACGCCGCGCCGGGCCTGCAGGGCGTCGGCGACGATCTCCAGCGCCTCCAGCACTTCGGGAAAGGCGCCCTGCGCGAACCAGCCGCCCAGCACGCCGACGCGAAGGGGCGCGTCGGCCGTGGCTTGCAGGCGGGGGGCGGCTGGTTCGGCGGGCCGACGGCAGAGCGGATCCAGCGGATCGGGGCCCTGCATCAGGTCGTAGGCGAGGGCCAGGTCGGCGACCGTGCGGGCGAACGGCCCCACATGGTCCAGGCTCTCGACAAAGGGGAAGGCGCCCTGGCGCGACAGGCGGCCCAAGGTGGGCTTCAGGCCGAACACCCCGCACAGGCTGGCCGGGATGCGGATCGAGCCGTTGGTGTCCGAGCCCAGCGTCAGGGGCACGAGCCCGCCGCTGACCGCCGCGGCCGAGCCGCCGGACGAGCCGCCGGCGATGCGGGCCGGGTCGTGCGGATTGCGGGTCGGACCGTCGTGGGCGTTCTCAGTGACGAAGCCGTAGGCGAACTCGTCCATGTTCAGCGCGCCGATCAGCACCGCCCCGGCGGCGGTCAGGCGCTGGACGGCGGTGGCGTCGTGGGGAGCGGGGGCCGCGTCGCGGCGGATGCTCGAGCCGGCGATGGTGGTGACGCCCTCGACGTCGAACAGGTTCTTGACCGCGAACGGCACGCCGGCCAGCGGACCGACGGGGCGGTCGGCGGCGAGGTCGGCGTCGATGGCCTCGGCCTGGGCCAGGGCGCGCTCGGCGAAGATGGCGGTGTAGGCGTTGAACGGGTCGCTGGCCGCCCGGGCCAGGGCGGCCTCGGTTTCGGAGCGGGCGGTGGTCTTGCCCCACTGGATGTCGGCGGCGACGGCCTGGGCCGATCGGAAATCGGCGGCGCTCATGGCTCGAACGCCCCGGGCGCGCCAACGCTCTCGTCGAGGCTAGCCACGAAGGTCGCGGCCTGGCGGCGCAGCAGGGCCAGGTTCTCGACGACCCCGGCGCGGGTCTCCGGCGGCAGGGTCAGGCCCAGCGTCTCGGCCCGGGCGTCCGCATAGGCGGCGACCGTGTCGTCATCGAGGGCCAGGAACGCTGCGAGCGCCGGATCGGTCGCCATGCGGGCGAGCTCCACAAGTAAGAAAAATCTTCATAACCGGGATAGGCGGTCGCCTCCAGCAACATAGGCCTCGAACGCGCCGACGCCCACGTCCGCGCCATGCCGGGCGTCGCGGCGCCCGTCAGGTGGGCGCCGGCGCGCTTCGCCGACCCGCACGGTGGTCGAGGCTAGGGCGGCGAGGGCGGCGCGCGCCAACTGGGCCCTGGTAATAGAGGGCTTACTTCATGCTGCATCACCTGGCTTCGACCCCGGACACCGTGCGCTTCGGGATCTTCGACGCCGCCTTCGACCCGGTGCTGACGGTCGCGCCCGGCGACACGGTGGTCATCGACTGCGTGTCGGGCGGCCCCGAGGTCATGCCGGCTCCGGAGTCCGGCCTGGTCATCCCGCCGGCCCTGCGGGCCATTCACGACGCCAGGCTGGAGCGCATTGGCCCGCACATCCTGACCGGTCCGGTGGCGATCGCGGGCGCCGAGCCGGGCGACACCCTGGAGGTGCGGATCGAGGCCATCGAGCCGAACAACACCTGGGGCTATTGCGCCGTCCGGCCGCTGGCCGGGACCCTGCCGGACGAGTTTCCCGAGCGCTATGTCAGCCACATCGCCGTCGACGCCACGGCGGGGACCTGCAAGCCGGCCTGGGGCCCGACCCTGCCGCTGCGGCCGTTCTTCGGCACGACCGGCGTCGCCCCGCCGGCCCGCTACGGACGCCTGTCCAGCCGCGAGCCGCGCGAACACGGCGGCAACATGGACTGCAAGGAGCTGGTCGCCGGCTCGACCCTGTTCCTGCCGGTCTGGGTTCCGGGCGCGAACTTCTCGGCCGGCGACGGTCACGGGCGGCAAGGCGACGGCGAGGTCTGCGTCAACGCCCTGGAGATGGGGCTGACCGGCACCTTCACCTTCGTGCTGCACAAGGCTGCCGACGTCGGGGTTCGGACCTGGCCGAGCGCGGAAAGCCCGACCCACTACCTGACGCTGGGCTTCAACGAGGACCTGGACCTGGCGATGAAGCAGGCCTTGCGGGCGATGATCGACCTGATCGTGTCGCGGTCATCGCTGACGCGGGTGCAGGCCTACCAGTTCTGTTCGCTGGCCGTGGATTTCCGGGTGACCCAGATGGTCAACGGCGAGAAGGGGGTGCACGGGATGCTGGAGAAGGGGGTTCTGTTCTAGAGGCGGTGGCCCACGGACTTGCCCCCGCCTGACGGCTTCGCCGTCTGTCGCGGCAAGGGGGCGGAGGACTTTCGCGCGGCGTCCTCTTCCCCCTCTGGGGGAAGACGGTCGCGAAGCGACCCGTAGGGGGCAAGTGTTCGCTGCACCTACTTCCGCAGATACCCCTCCAACAGCTCCAGCGCATGCGTCAGCCGCGCCCGACGCCACTCCGGCTTGCTCATGTCGGTATCCAGCGTCACCGACAGCGAATAGCCGTTCGCCAGGTGGAACCGGCTCATGGCCGCGATGGTCACGTAGATCTGGGCCCAGTCCAGGTTGTCGCGGAAGATCCCCTGCTTCTGGCCGCTGTCGATCAGGTGCTCGATGGTCCGGCGCAGCGGAAAGGCGGTCTCGGTGACCTTGCGCGACTGCGAGACGAACTTGCCCTGGATCAGGTTCTCGTTGCGCAGCAGGCCGTCGATGCGGGGGTTCTTCTCGAAATAGTCGAAGGTGAAGCGCTGCAGAGCCAGGAAGCCTTCAAGCGGCTTGTCGAAGTCGATCTCCAGCTCGGCCTCGCGGCCGCGCAGGTCCTCGTAGGCGGCCTCCAGCACCGCCAGGTACAGGCCCTTCTTGTCGCCGAAGTAGTGGTAGAGCATGCGGATGTTGCACTTGGCGGCCTTGACGATCTTCTCGATCCGCGCGCCGGCGTAGCCCGCCTGGGAGAACTCCCGCAGCGCCGCGGTCAGGATCGCCTTGCGCGTCCGCTCGGCGTTTCGCTTGCGGGGCGCCGGAGCGGCGTCGTCGGTCGGTGCGGCCGAAGGCGTCTCTACCAGGGTGGTCACTGCGTCTTTGCTCCAGCTTCGATCCAGGCGCCCAACTGGGCGCGTTCGTGATCGGTAATGTGAGTCTCGTTTCCGAGGGGCATGCTGGTCGAGTCCACCGCGCGTTCCCGGATCTTGCCCGCATAGCGCGCCATCCCGACCGGCGTGTCGAAGGCCGCGCCGTTGGGCGGGGCGGTGAAGCCCTTGTGGGTCGGGACGGCGGCGTGACAGGCCACGCAGTGCTTCTGGACGATCGCCTGGGCGACCGGGAAGGGCACGTTCGAGACCGTTTCAGCCTTGGGCTTGATGCTGGCGATCATGCTGACGCCGAAGATCAGGAACGCCCCAAGGATCAGGTAGTCGGGCTTGGTGACCCCGTGGTGGCGCAGGATGAAGAAGTAGCGGATCGACACGCCGCCGGCGCTGATCAGGGCCAGCAGCAGCCAGGCCAGGTGGTGGCCCGTCACCGCCGGATAGTGGTTGCTGATCATGATGAAGATGACCGGCAGGGTCATGTGGGTGTTGTGCACCGAGCGCTGCTTGCCCATCGCGCCCAGGCGTGGATCGACGGGGCGGCCGGCCAGCATGTCGGCGACGATCTTGCGCTGGTTGGGGATGATGATCAGGAACACGTTGCCGACCATGCAGGTGCCGATGATCGCGCCGACGTGGATGAAGGCCCCGCGGTCGCTGAACAACTGGGTCAGGGCCCAGGTCGCGGCCGTCAGAGTCAGGAACCAGACGACGCCGAACAGGCGCGGTTTCCCGCCCAGCGGCGAGCGGCACAGGCCCTCGTAGACGGCCAGCCCGCCGAAGATGAAGGCCAGGCCCGTGGCGATGGCGCCGGCCTGGCTGAAGGCGTGCTTGGAGGCGTCGATCAGATAGACCGGCGCGCCCACGTAATAGAGCACGATCAGCAGGGCGAAGCCTGACAGCCAGGTGGTGTAGGCCTCCCATTTGAACCAGTGCAGGTGGTCGGGCATGTGGGCCGGGGCCGTCATGTACTTTTGCGAGTGGTAGAAGCCGCCGCCGTGCACCGCCCACAGCTCGCCCTTCACGCCGTCCTTTTCAGGCACGGGGGGGCGCAGGTTGTTGTCCAGCCAGACGAAGTAGAACGAGGCGCCGATCCAGGCGACGCCGGCGATCACGTGCAGCCAGCGGAGCCCCAGGTTCAGCCAGGTGGTGACGTCATAGTCCATCTCAGCCGGTCACCGCGTCTTGCAGTCGAAGTTTCGAGATCAGGCCGATCTGGTGGATCGCCTCGGCGATCTCGCCGGCCTGTTCGTTGGCAAGGCGCGCCTGCATGTCGGCCAGGATCGAGGTCTTGTCGTTCAGCCGCACGGCGATGATGAACGGGAAGCCGAAGCGCTCGCGATAGGCGGCGTTCAGGGCGTGGAAGCGCTCGAACTCCTCCGGCGTCAGCTTGTCGAGGCTGGCGCTGGCCTGCTCGGCGTTGCTCTCGGCGGTCAGGGTCTTGTCGATCGCGGCCTTGCTGGCCAGCTCCGGGTGGGCGCGGATCAGGGCCAGGCGTTGGTCTTCCGAGGCGGCCTCCAGAACGGCCATGGTCGCGGCGTGCAAGGCCTCGACGCTGTCGAACGGCGCGGCGTCATAGGCGCGTTGCACCACCCACGGCGACAGCTCGAAGGCGAAGCCCAGGGTGGTGGCGAAGCCGGTGCGGTTCATCCGGTTCAGATCGGCCAGGGTCAGGGGCGGGGCGCTCATTGGGCGCTCTCCTTATAGGGATGAGTGGCGATCCAGTGGCGCGCGATGTCGATGCGCTTGGCCACCCAGACCTTGTCGTGGCGGGTGATGTGTTCGAGGAAGCGGCGCAGGGCCATGATCCGGCCGGGCTTGCCGACGATCCGGCAGTGCAGGCCGACGCTCATCATCTTCGGCGCGGTCTCGCCTTCCAGGTAGAGGGCGTCGAAGCTGTCGCGCAGATAGGCGAAGAACTGGTCGCCGCTGTTGAAGCCCTGGGGCGCGGCGAAGCGCATGTCGTTGGCGTCCAGGGTATAGGGCACGATCAGCTGGGCCTTGCCGTGCTGGTCGTCCCAGTACGGCAGGTCGTCGGCATAGCTGTCGGCGTCGTAGACGAAGCCGCCTTCTTGGGCGATCAGCCGGGCGGTGTTGGGGCTGGTGCGGCCCTGGTACCAGCCCAGCGGCCGCTCGCCGGTCAGGGCCTCGTGGATCTCGATGGCCTGGGCGATGTGCTCGCGCTCCAGCGCTTCGGGGAAGTGCTGGTAGTCGATCCAGCGATAGCCGTGGCTGGCGATCTCCCAGCCGGACTTCAGCATGGCCTCGACGGCGTCGGGATTGCGCGCCATGGCCTGGGCCACGCCGTAGACGGTCAGCGGCAGGCCGAATTCCTCGAACAATCGCCGGATGCGCCAGAAGCCGGCGCGCGAGCCGTATTCGTAGAGGCTCTCCATCGACATGTGCCGCATGTCGGGGATCGGCTGGGCGCCGACCATCTCCGACAGGAAGTGCTCGGCCTGCGGGTCGCCGTGCAGCACGCTGCGCTCGGCTCCCTCCTCGTAGTTCAGCACGAACTGCACGGCCACGCGGGCGCCGTTCGGCCACTGCGCGTGGGGCGGATGTTCGCCATGGCCGATCAGATCACGGGGATAGGTCATGCGAACACCTTCGCCGCCGCATCCACGCCCGCGCCGGCCGGAGCGCCGAAGCCCTCCCAGCGCAGCACGGCCTCCAGCGCGGCCAGGGTCTGCAGCACGGCGTGCTTGCGGGCGTTCACGCCCATGGCCCCGATCCTCCAGACCTTGCCGGCCAGCGGGCCGAAAGCGGCGCCGATCTCGATCTCGAACTCGGTGCGCATGCGGGCCTTCACCCGGTCGTAGTCGACGCCGGCGGGCGCGAGCACGGCGGTGACATTGGTCATCTTGTGGGCCTTGTCGCCGTAGACCTGGAGGCCCATCGCCTCGACCCCGGCGACCACGGCCGCCCCGGCCTGGGCGTGGCGGGCGAACCTCGCTTCAAGGCCTTCCTCCAGCACCACCCGGGCGCATTCGCGGGCCGCGTACAGCATCGAGGCGGCTTCGGTGTGGTGGTTCAGCCGCTTGTCGGACCAGTAGTCCATGATCATCGCCAGGTCGAAATAGTTGGAGGCGATGCGGCGGCCGTTGCCGCTGACGACGCCGGCCGAGGCGATGCCGGCCTCGACGTGCTTGCGGCCATTGATGTGCTCGGCCGCGCGGTCGCTGATCGTGATGGGACCCGAGCCCGAGGGGCCGCCCAGGCACTTCTGCAAACCGCCGGTGACGATGTCGGCCTGCCAGGCGTCGACCGGCACGCTCATGCCGCCGATGGTGGCGGTGGCGTCGACATAGAGCAGGGCGTCGTGACGGCGGCAGATCTCGCCGATCGTCTCGATGGGCTGGGCCATGGTGGTGGAGGTGTCGCCGTGCACGCAGGCCACCAGGCGCGGGCGCACGCGCTTGACCGCGTCCTCCACGGCCTGGGGATCGACGACCTTGCCCCACTCGCCCTCGACCAGGGTCACCTTGGCGTCGCAGCGCTCGGCGATCTCGGACAGCAGCAGGCCGAACCGCCCGGCGTTGACCACCACCACGTCGTCGCCGGGCGCCAGCACCGAGACCAGGGCCGCCTCGATGGCGGCGCGCGAGGTGCCGTCGATCAGGAAGGTCCAGCGGTTCTGGGTCTGGAAGACCTGGCGGTACAGCGCCATGGTCTCGTTCATGTAGCCGGTGAACTCGGGGTCGAACTGGCCCAGCAACTGTACGGACATGGCCCGCAGCACGCGCGGATGCACGTTGATCGGGCCGGGGCCCATCAGCAGGCGGGCAGGGTGGTCGAGTTCGCCGAAGGTCTGGGTCATGCGCGTTCGCGTCGTTCTAGCTGGTCGATGAAATGGAGCATGGCGGTCGCCGCCAGGGCGCAGTCGGCCTCGGTGACGGCCTCGCGCGGATTGTGGCTGATCCCGCCTTCGCAGCGGATGAACAGCATGGCGGTGGGGCAGAGGTCGGCGATGACCATGGCGTCGTGGCCGGCCCCGCTGGGCAGGCGGCGCGCGGCCTGGCCGGTGGCGGCGACGGCGTCTTCGAGCAGGGCGGTCAGGCCGGGATCGCAAGGGCTGGCGGCCAGGTCCTGCATCAGGGTGACGCTGACCTCCAGGCCGCGCCGCGCGGCGATGGCCCGGATCTCAGCGGTCACGGCCTCGACGGCCGCGTCGCGGGTGGCGGCGACCTCGGCCCGGACGTCCATCGAATATTCGACCGCGCCGGGGATGACGTTGAAGGCGCCGGGCAGGGCGGTGATCCGGCCCACGGTGCCGACCAGGCCGTCCTTGCCGCCAAAATCACCTTGAGGGGCGCAGATCCGCTCCAGCGCCAGGATCGCCTCGGCGGCGGCGGGACCGGGATCCTTGCGCAGGTTCATCGGCGTGGTGCCCGCATGACCGGCCATGCCGGTGAACCGCACCATCAGCCGCTTCTGGGCGGCGATGGCGGTGACCACGCCCAGGGCCAGGCCCTCGGCCTCCAGCACCGGGCCCTGCTCGATGTGGGCCTCCAGGAAGGCGAACACCTCGCCGGGCTTGCGGGCGGCTTCCTCCAGGCGGGTGGGGTCCAGGGCGAACGCCGCGAAAGCCTCGGCCAGGCTGACGCCGTCGCCGTCAGTCATCTCCATGACGCTGGGCTTGACGGTTCCTGCCACGGCGCGGCTGCAGGTCATGGAGGCGGGGAAACGCGAGCCCTCCTCGTCGCCGAACGCAATCACCTCGACGGCGAAGGGCAGGCGGCGGCCGGCGGCGTTCAGGGCCTCGACCACATCGACGCCCAGCATCACGCCCAGCGCGCCGTCATAGCGACCGCCGTTGCGGACGCTGTCGATGTGCGAACCGATCAGCAGGGCCGGGGCGTCCGGCGTCTCGCCCTCGTAGCGGCCGATCAGGTTGCCGGCGTGATCGCGACGGGCGGTCATGCCCGCCTCCTCCATCCAGAAGGCCAGGGTCTTCAGCGCTTCGTCGTGGGCGGGGGTCAGGAAGCGGCGCACCAGCATGCCGTCGACTTCGCTGAAGGGCTCCACGCCCATCAGGTCGCAGCGCGCCTTGGCCCGAACTCCGGGTTTGAAGTCGCCGATCTCGAAGGCCTCCGCCACCCTGCCGGGCTCCCCTTTGCCGTACACGCCATCCGTGACATGCTTGCCTAACATCGGCGAGCGGCAAAGCCCTCGATGTTCGGCGGCGCGGAACGGCTTCCCCGCGCGTCTGCCTCGACAAGCGCCAGACCGAACCAGCGGCGCCTGCAGCTAAGTCATAAATCACTTACTTAGTGAAAGACAGCGCCGCCCTCGATGGGGGCAAGCGGAACGCCTGAGCCGAGCCGCCGTTGGTTCATCCAAGTTGGGCTGTTCCGGGCACGAACCATGTCGACATCGCCGATCGCCTTGCCCCGCAGGCTCGTGCAGCGCGTCCGGCGGGCGAACGTCTCCAAGGCGATCGAGCTGGCGTCGCGGCTGGGCTACGCGGCGCGCGGCCTGGTCTATCTCGGTCTCGGGTCCATCGTCCTGCTGGCCGCGCTGGACCTGACGCCGCGGGCCAAGGGCGCCAAGGGCCTGTTGCGCGCCTGGGCGGAATGGCCGCTGGGTTGGGTGCTGATCGGCGGGATCGGGTTCGGTCTGGCGGGCTTCGCGGCCTGGCGGATCCTGCAGGCGGTGTTCGACGCCGACCGGCACGGCCGTTCGCCCAAGGCCTGGGCGGTGCGGATCGGCCAGGCGGTCAGCGGACTGGTCTACGGCGGCCTGGCGTTCTCGGCTTTCGAAGTGCTCGACGAACTGGAGGATGTCGGAGAGGCCGACGAGGAGCAGACCGCCCATCACACCGCCGGCGCCGTGCTGGACCTGCCCTATGGCGACACCCTGTTGATCGCCGCCGGCCTGGTGGTCGTGGCGTTCGGGGTGGGCAACGTCATCCAGGGCGTGATGCAGGACTTCAGCAAGCGCCTGGATTGCGACGACAAGACCTGTCGCCGGGTCGTGCCCCTGGCCAAGATCGGCTACGGTGCGCGTGGCTTGGCCAGCCTGCCGTTGGGCGTGTTCCTGGTGCTGGCCGGTCTGGAGGCTCGGGCCGGCGAGGCGCGCAGCTGGGGCGGGGCGCTGCAGGCGATCGAGGGGCGGCCGTTCGGAAGCTCGGCCCTGTGCCTGGTCGCCGCCGGTCTTGTCGCCTTCGGGCTGTTCGGCCTGATCGAGGCGCGCTACCGGCGCATTCGTCCGCCGCCGGAAATCACGCCGTAGCCGGCGCGGTCTCCGACAGACCCAACCGCTGCCTCGGCAGGGCTTCGGGAATCTCGTCGCGCAGGAAGGCCATCATCTTCTCGCGGACCTCGCAGCGCAGGTCGAAGGTCTTGGGCGCGCTGCGGGCGCTGACCAGGCAGCGGACCTCCAGCACCTGGGCGGTGACGTCGGTGACCTGCAGATTGACCACCTTGCCGTCCCACAGGGGCGAGGCCTTGGCGATCTCGTCCAGCTTGGCGCGCAGGCGGTCGATCGGGGCGGCGTGGTCGACATAGAGCATGGCCGTGCCGATCAGGGCGGCGCTCTCGCGGGTCCAGTTCTGGAACGGCGTCTGGATGAAGTAGCTGAGCGGCAGCACCATCCGCCGCCAGTCCCACAGCCGCACCACCACATAGGTGGCGTTGATCTCCTCGATATTACCCCACTCCTTCTCGACGATCACCGCGTCGTCGATGCGGATCGGCTGGGTGATGGCGATCTGGATGCCGGCGATCAGGTTGGTCAGCAGCGGCTGCAGGGCCAGGCCGACGATCAGCGAGGCCGCCCCGCCCGCCGCCAGCAGGCTGACGCCCCACTGGCGCACGCCGGGGATGGTCATCAGGGCCAGGCCCACCGTCACCAGCCCGACCACGACGGCGCACGCCCGGCGCAGGATCTTCACCTGGGTCAGGTGCTTGCGGGCCAGCAGGTTGTCTTCGACGTCGATCTTGAACTGGCGAAGATAGAGGGCCGCGCCGATGTCCAAGGCGGTCAGCACGATCCAGCCGACCAGCACGATGAACAGGATCAGCAGCACGTGTTTGGCGTTGGCCGCCTGGGCGGTGGTGAGGGGCGCGATCGAGGCGGCCAGGCTGAGCGCGGCGACGATGAACGCCATGCGGGTCGGCCGCCGGGTGCGCACCGCCAGGGCCGACCAGAAGGCGTCCCTGGCCAGCGAGCGGCGGACGATCCGGACCAGCACGAAATGCACGGCCAGCGCCACCAGCACGGCGACCACGATCAGGCCCAGGCTGACGGCCCACGGCGGGGCCCAGGCCAGGCGCAGCGCCAGGTCCGTGAGCCAGGGAGGGGAGGCGGACATGCCTCCCCAACGCGCGGGCCGCGCGGCGGCTCCCGTCTAGGCGTGATCGGTGGCCAGGGTCGTCGCTTCCCAGGCGTCCATTTCCGCGATCTGGACGTCCAACCTTTCGCGCGCCCGACGCAGGGCGTCAGAGCCCAGCAACAACTGGCGCGGCGGCGCCTCGGCGTCGACGACGGCCAGGATCGCCTCTGCCGCCCGGGCCGGATCGCCCAGTTGCCGGCCGGCCATGCCGTCGAAGGCCTGGGCCGCCTTGCCGACCGTGGCGTCGTAGTCGCCGGTCGTGACGTCGCTCTTGCGGATCGAATGGCTGGACAGGAAGTCGGTGCGGAAGGCGCCCGGCGCGACGGCCGTGACGTGGACGCCGATCGGCGCGACCTCCTGGGCGAGGCTCGCCGACAGCCCCTCCAGGGCGAACTTGGCCGCCGCGTAGAGGCCCGACCCGGCGCCCGGCGCCCGGCCGGCGATCGAGGTGACATTGAGGATGTGACCGCGCCCCTGCGCCCGCAGGTAGGGCAGGGCCGCGCGGATCAGGCGGAACGGCGCGAAGAAGTCGACCTCGAACAGGCGGGCGACTTCGTCGTCGGTCGCCGTCTCGATCGCGCCCAGCAGGCCATAGCCGGCGTTGTTGACGATCACGTCGATCGTTCCGGCCAGGGCGAAGGCCTGGTCGACCGTACTGGACACGGCGTCGACCTCGGTCATGTCCAAGCTCAGTAGATGCAACTTGCCGGGGCCGGCGACCATGTCGGGCGTTCCGGCGCGGACCGTGCCGACGACGGTGTCGCCGCGCGCCAGGGCGGCTTGGGCGAGGGCCAGGCCGAGGCCGCGTGACACGCCCGTGATGAACCAGGTTTTCATGGAGGGTCTCCTTGTGGAGCGCCCTATATCGAACCGGTGACGCGCCTTTATAATGGATGCATTCGTCACAAGACTTTTAATCTGACCTAATGAGTAGCGCCATGGACGCCGTGATCAACAGCAGCGGCTTCGGCCAGTTGCGCGCCTTTGTCGCCGTCGGCGAAACGCTCAGCTTCAGTCGGGCGGCCGAGACGCTGGGGGTGTCGCCCTCGGCGCTGAGCCAGATGGTGCGTGGCTTCGAGGCGCGGGTCGGGGTTCGGCTGTTCAATCGCACGACCCGCAGCGTCTCGCTGACCGACGCGGGCGAGCGCCTGTTCCAGCGGGTGCGGCCGGCGATGGCCGAGCTGGGCGCGGCGGTGGGCCAGGTCCGCCACCAGGGCGAGCAGCCGTCCGGCGTCGTGAGGGTGGTGTCGTTCCATTCGGCCGCCGAACTTTACCTGCGGCCCATGCTGGCCGGCTTCCACGCCGCCTATCCCGACGTGGTGCTCGACATCAGCCTGGACGACGCGGTCAGCGACTTCGTCGGCGGCGGTTTCGATGTGGCCCTGCGGCTGGGCGAGGTGATCGAGAAGGACATGATCGCCGTGCGGCTGGGGCCCGACCTGCGCCAGATCGCCGTCGCCTCGCCGGACTATCTGGCCCGGCACGGGACGCCGGCCACGCCGCGCGACCTGGTCGACCATCGCTGCATTCGCTGGCGCTGGCCGGGCACGACCACGCCCTACCATTGGGAGTTCTGGCAGGACGGCGACTGGTTCGAGGTCGCCGTCGACGGACCTTTGATCGTCAGCGACAAGGCCATGGCCCTGGCCGCGGCCCTGGACGGGATCGGCATCGCCTTCGTCGTCGACCAAAGGGTCGAGCGGCACATCGCCGAGGGGCGTCTGGTCCCTCTGCTTGAGGCGTGGTCGGCGCCGTTCCCGGGTCTGTTCCTGGCCTATCCGCGCCAACGCCAGATGGCGCCGGCGCTGCGGGCCTTCATCGACCATGTTCGCGCGGCGGCGGGCGTCCGGGCCGAGTCGTAGGCCCGCCCAGACCTGTCGACAACGGCTCAGCCGGCCCCGCTCATCCAGCCGTCCAGGTCCGCCAGCGCCCGTATGCTCATCAGCCGCTTCTTGGCCCGGCCGCGTTCCTTCAGCGGAATCTTCACCCCGTCGTCGCCGACCTTGGGGGTCTCCATCGGCGGCAGCAGGCCGTAGTTGATGTTCATCGGCTGGAACGAGGTCTTGCCGACCTCCTCGCCCTCGATGTGGCCGCCGGTGACATGGTCGACCAAGGCCCCCAGGGCGGTGGTCGGAGGCGGCGCTTCGAGCGTCTTGCCCAGGCGTTCGGCGGCGGCGAAGCGTCCGGCCAACAGGCCCGTGGCGGCGCTTTCGACATAGCCCTCGACGCCGGTCATCTGGCCGGCGAAGCGCAGGCGCGGCGCGACCTTCATCCGCAGCGACCGGTCCAGCAGGCGCGGGCTGTTGATGAAGGTGTTGCGGTGCAGGCCGCCCAGCCGGGCGAACTGGGCGTTCTGCAAGCCCGGGATCATCCGGAAGACGTCGGCCTGGGCGCCGTGCTTCAGCTTGGTCTGGAAGCCCACCATGTTCCACAGCGTGCCCAGGGCGTTGTCCTGGCGCAGCTGGACGATGGCGTAGGACTTCACGGTCGGGTCGCGCGGATTGGTCAGGCCGACCGGCTTCATCGGACCGTGGCGCAGGGTCTCGCGGCCGCGCTCGGCCATCACCTCGATCGGCAGGCAGCCGTCGAAATAGGGCACGTGCTCCCAGTCCTTGAACTCGGCCTTGGGACCCTCGAGCAGGGCGTCGATGAAGGCCTCGTATTCGGCCTTGTTCATCGGGCAGTTGATGTAGGCCGCCGCATCGCCGCCGGGGCCTTCCTTGTCGTAGCGCGACTGGCGCCAGGCGATGTCCATGTCGATCGACTCGACGTGGAGGATCGGGGCGATGGCGTCGAAGAAGCTGAGCTGGCCTTCGCCGGAGAGCTCCAGGATCGCGTCGGCCAGGGCGGGCGAGGTGAGGGGGCCGGTGGCCACGACCACGCTGTCCCAGTCTTCCGGCGGCAGGCCGGCGACTTCCTCGCGGGCGATGGTGATCAGCGGGTGGGCCTCGATGCGGCGGGTGACCTCGGCCGAGAAGCCGTCGCGGTCCACGGCCAGGGCGCCGCCGGCGGGCACCTGATGCTGGTCAGCGGCCGACATGATCAGCGAGTCCAGCTTGCGCATCTCGGCGTGCAGCAGGCCGACGGCGTTGAACTGCCAGTCGTCGGAGCGGAAGGAATTGGAGCACACCATCTCGGCCAGGCCGTCGGTCTGGTGCGCATCGGTCCGCACTTTTGTCGGCCCTATCGCTTCGCTGCTTGAGGGCACGTCGCGACGCATCTCGTGCAGGATGACCGGGACGCCGGCCTGGGCGATCTGCCAGGCGGCCTCGGACCCGGCCAGGCCGCCCCCGATGACGTGAACGGGGGAGGTGGAATGGGGGGAAGTGCTCATGGGCGCCCTCATACCCCCGGCGGTCGCGCGGCGGAACCCGCGTGTTGTCCGCTATCGGAGCGTACGGGCGCGGCGCCAGGGCCACGTCCGGTGAAATTCAGCGTGACACCCGTCGCGACTCGTCGCCAAGCCGGGGGCGAACCGCTTATGACTCCTGGGGTTCAGGGGTTCGCGCGGACAGCGGACGAGTGAGGGCTGCATGGGCGAGGGATCGGCGGCGATCGGGCGGACCGTTCGCGCCGGGATGGCGGGATGGGCGCCGGGCGTACGGGACTGCTGGGGCGCGCTCGTCGTGGGCGCCGCGCTCGGCCTGCTGCCCCGCGCCCTGCCGCCGGGCCTGGCCTTCCTCGGCCTGCCGCTGGAACTGGCCGCCACGACTCTGGCCTACGGCGCCCTGTACCGCGCCGCGTTCGGCGGTCCCGCCGGCTGGAAGGGCTTGCGCTGGGGCGCCCAGGAGTGGCGGCTGGCGGCGGTCCAGGCCCTGGTCACCGTCATCCTGACTGTCGTGATGGCCGTGCTGGCGGTGCTGGTCGGGGCGGTGGTCGTGGGCGTGGCCAAGAGCAACGCGCCCGGTTTGGACATCACCTCGCTGGACGCCTGGCGCGGCGCGCTGGACGGGCCCGGCGCCTTGGCCGCCGGCTTGCCGCCGCTGCTGTCGGCGGCGATCATGATCTGGCTGTTCCTGCGCCTGTCCCTGGCCCCGGCCGCCACCGTCGACCTGGACAGGATCCAGGTGCTCAGCGCCTTCGGTCGCACGCGCGGCGTGGTGCTGGTCCTGGCGGCGACGGGGGCGGTCCTGGCCGCGCCGGCCGTCATCCTGGTGGTCGCCATCGGCTATCTGCGAGCCATCGCCGGCTTTTCGGAGGGCGCGCTGGTCCCCGAACTGGTCAGTGTCGCCCCGGTGTTCTTCTACCTCATCCCGGTCTGGACCGCGGCCCTGATCGACGTCTACCGACTGCAGCCCGCCCCGACCCCTGGAACCCTCCGGACATGACCACCTTCTCGCCCGTCCAAGCCGCCCTCGAAGGCGTCCGCATGACGCGTCGCAAGCCGCTGGTCGTGCTGGCCTGGGCCGCCTGCTACTTCGCGATGCTGGTCGTGTTGGGACTGGTGGTCGCCTTCGCGTTCGGCGGCACCGTGCGGGCCGACCTGGCGCTGCTGTCGCGGACAAACGACCTGCGCGAGCTGTTCGACATCGTCGCCCGCCGCAAGGGCACGCTGCTGCCGCTGATCGCCTTCGCCGTGGCCCTGCAGTCGGTGATCAGCGTGGCGATCATGCGGGCGGTGGTGCGACCGCAGGAACGGCGCCTGGCCTATCTGCGGGTCGGTCCCGAGGAAGGGCGACAGTTCGTCGTCGCCCTGGTTGGTTGGATCGTGGCCCTGGTCGTCACCGCCCTGCCCAGCGCCGTGCTGGTGCTGATCGGCGCCGGCCTGATCAGCCTGGGCGCGGTCGAGACCAACCGCTGGGTCGAGGTGCTGGGGGCCATCGCGGTGGCCGGCCTGTCGATATGGGCCGGCATCCGCCTGTCGCTGCTGTCGATCACCACCTTCGCCGAGGGCAAGCTGGACCTGCGCCGGACCTGGACCCTGACCGATCATCACTTCTGGCACCTGCTGGGCATGTATGCCCTGGCGGTGGTGCTGACGATCCTGGTCGGCGTGGCGCAGACCGTGGTTTCGGGGCTGATCCTCACCTTTTCCGGCGGCATCACCAACCCGATCATGCTGGCCTTGTCCGGCCTGGCCACCCTGCTGCTGGCGCCGTTCTTCTTCACCGTGCAGATGGTGATCCTGACCGCCGCCCCGGCCAGGGCCTATTACGACCTGCACGAAAGCGAGCTGGCGCCCGCCGCCGCCTAGGCCGCCGCGCTGGGCCGGGCCGAGGCCCGTTCACGCCAGGCCTTCAGCCGCTCGGCCTCTTCCGGGACGTCCAGACCGATGAAGCCGGCGAAGTCGATCGTGGTCAGGGCCACGATGTCGGCGATCCCGTAGGCGTCGCCGGCGATCCATTCGCGGCCGTCGGCCAGTTCGCGGTCGAGCCAGTTCATGGACTTGGCCGCGATCGGCTTGTTGGACTCGCCGAACTCGCGGTTCTGGACCAACAGCGACGCGGTCAGCGGATGGGCATGGCGCCAGTACATGCCGACCGGGATCATCACCTGGAACTCCAGCCGGCGCACCCACATGTCGGTCCGGGCCTGGGTCAGGGCGCAGGTCCCGAACATCGGCGGGGCCGGATGCAGGGCTTCCAGATAGCGGCAGATGGCGACGCTCTCGCTGATCATCTCGCCGTCGTCCAGCTCCAGCACCGGCACCTGGCCCAAGCTGTTGCGGGCCTTGTGCTCGGGCGACTTGTGGCCCCCCTGGCGCATGCCGATCCGGATCTCCGGCAGGTCCAGCCCCTTCTCCGCCGCGAAGATGCGCACCCGGCGCGGATTGGGGGCCGGATTGGCCTCGCCATAGAGCTTCATGACATCCTCCTCGAGCGACCTTCGCGCGGCCTGTTTCGGCCACTTCAAACGAACGTTAGAATTGGCCGGCGCGTTTGCACAGTGCAAACATCCTGGCGGGCAAACATCCAAGCGGGACTGTCGCGCGGCCGCGAACCTTGTTAGGCGTGATGGGCTTTGAGGGGCGAAACAGACCATGCAACAACAATTCTCGGCCACCGACGCGGCGCTGTCGGGCTTTCGTCTGGTGCGCGAGCACCTGAAGACGGTGGGCGTATGGGTGGTGCTGATGACGGTCGCCTCGGTGATCGTCAGCATCGCCACCATCAAGCTGGCCGGTCCGCAGATGGCGGCGATGCTGGAGCTCAGCGCCGAGCAGAGCACCGATCCCCAGGCCACCCTCAAGGCCATGGAGGGCATGGGGCCGCTGTTCCTGTTCTCCGCCCTCTACAGCCTGGTAGTCTATTCGATCCTGCTGGCCGGCGTTAATCGCCTGGTGCTGCGGCCCCAGGACAGCGCCGGCGCCCACCTGCGCATCGGCGCCGACGAGCTGCGGCAGGCCGCCGTTCTGCTCCTGGTCAACCTGATCCTGCTGGCCGCCTATTTCGGCCTGGTGATCGTGGCGGGCGTCGTCATCGGCATCGGCATCGCCGTCGGCGGCGCCGCGATCGGCGTGATCCTGGGCGTGCTGCTGTTCCTCGGCGTGCTGGCGGCGATGGTCTTCCTGGCGGTGAGGCTGTCGTTCGCCGGCGTCCTGACGTTCGATACGCGCAAGGTCAGCATCCGGGACTCCTGGGACCTGACCAAGGGCCAGTTCTGGCCGCTGTTCGGCGCCTACTTCGTCGCCCTGGTCCTGGCGGTTGTCGTCTATGCGCTGCTGCTGGTGATCATCGCGGTGATCGGCGCCAGCCTGGGCGGCGGGCTCGCGGCCATGGCCGACGCCTTCAATCCCGACATGAGTTCGCTGGCCTCGTTCTTCACCCCGGCCGGCATCGTGCGGACGTTGTTCTCGGGCGTGGTGTCGATCCTGGTCCTGCTGATCGTCTTCGCCCCGGCCCCGACCATCTACGCCCAGCTGAAGGGCCGCGACGTCTCCGACACCTTCGGCTAGGAGCGTTCCTGTTGGGGGATTTCGGTTTCGCGCGAGCGGCGTTCGCGGGCTTCGACCTGCTGCGTCGCCGCCCGGCGGCGACGCTGGGCCTGGCCCTGGTCGGAGCGCTGATCAGCTTCGGCGGACGGATCATGACGATCATGAACGTCCATCTCTCCCGCCAGTCATCAAACTTCGCCGGCATGGCGTCCACGGTCATCCTGCTGCTTGCCGTGGTCGGCGCGACGATCGCGATCATCGGAGCGGCGGTCGCCCGGCTTGACGCCAAGCCGGACGCCCGGGGCTCCGGACTTCGGTTGGGCGGCGACGAAGCCCGCCTGTTCATCCTGAGCCTGCTGCTGGTTCCCGGCCTGCTCGTCGTGCTGCTGACCATGGCGATCGGCATGACGATCAGCGTGGCGGCGGGCATCAGCGAGGGGACGACCCAGGACGCGATCATGTTGTCGGCGGGTTCGGTCGGCGTGATCCTGATGTTCGGCTTGGCCGGCCGACTGTGGCCGGCGGGCGTCATGACCGTGCGGGCCGGGGAAATGCGACTGCGCGCCGCGTGGCGGCTTACACGCAAGAGGCGCTGGAAGATTTTCGCCCTCTTCTGCCTGGCGACGGCGGTCGCGCTCTTGATCGGCGTCGGCGGCAACATCGCCGTGAACGACATGGTGAAGCAGCTTCCCGCCATGCGATGGAGCGCCTACGGCGCCACGACCGCCGTGCTGAAGTCGGCCTTCCATCCCTTGCAGCTGGGCCAGTTGCTCCTGCAGGGCTTGATCTTCGGCCTCGGCGTGGTTCTGCAGGCCGCGCCGGCGACGGTCATCGCCAGGGCGTTGGCCGAGGACCGCGCGTCCGACCAGGCCGCCGTGTTCGATTAGGGGCCTGCGATGACATCCCAGACCCTGTCTTGGCGCGACGGTGTATTGTCCGGCTTCCGGCTGGTCGCGCATCGACCGGCGGCGGCGCTGTCTTGGGCGTTTGTGTTCCTGATCAGCGGCGTGGCGTCCGCCGCCGCGCGGATCTGGGCCGTGCAAAGCTCCGATCCGGAAGCGGGGTTCGGGGCGATCGCCTTGAAGCTTTCCGCCAGCGGCCTGGTCGTGGGCCAGATCGCGGTGGTCGTAGCCCTGGCGGCCGTGCTGCGCGCTGAAATGCGGCCCGAGGATCAGCGGCGGGCCTGGCCCCGGTTCGGCGGTGACGAGCTTCGCCTGCTGGCCCTGACGATCCCGTTCACGCTGGCGACGCTGATCGGTTCGGCGATGATGATGTCGGCGTTGATGATGTATTCCATCAATCCGGAGCCGATTGTCTCGCGCATGGGCGCGTTGGGGCGGTTGGCGGCCGTCGTGCTGGTGCTGTTCGGCGCGCGGCTGGCCCTGGCGGCGCCCCTGACCGTCGCCGATGGCCGGGTGCGCCTGGCCAAGTCCGCGGACCTGACGCGCGGACGCCATCTGCGATTGGCGGCGATCCTGGTCACGACGCTGATCCTGGCCGGCTTGATCGAGGAGATCGCCAGCTACGGCCGAGACCTGTTGTCCGATGCGCTCGCCGTGAACGCGCCACGCGCCGCGACGCGATATCCGTCGGTCGCCGAAGCGATGAACGCCGCCCTTGGTCCACGGAGCCTGCTGCTGATGGCGTTCAGCGCGATGATCCACGTCGTGGCCTTCGCGGTGCAGGTCGCGCCGCTCGGCTACGCCTGGCGTCGCCTGGCCGGCGACCCGATCGTCGATCAGGCCGCCGTGTTCGACTAGGCCCGCTTGGCCGCCTTCAGCGCCGCGACCCGTTCCAGCCGCCGCTCCTCGTGGCGGGCCAGGACGTCCTTCAGATAGCGCCCGGTCCAGCTGGCCTCGACCTTGGCCACGTCCTGGGGCGAGCCCACGGCGACGATTTCGCCGCCGCCGTCGCCGCCTTCCGGACCGAAGTCCAGCAGCCAGTCGGCGGTCTTCACGACGTCGAGGTTATGCTCGATGACGACCACTGTGTTGCCCTGGTCGACCAGCTCGTGCAGCACCTCCAGCAGCTTCTTGGTGTCCTCGAAGTGCAGGCCGGTGGTCGGCTCGTCGAGGATATAGAGCGTGCGGCCGGTGGCCCGCTTGGAGAGCTCCTTGGACAGCTTCACGCGCTGGGCCTCGCCGCCCGACAGGGTGGTGGCCGACTGGCCGACCTTGATGTAGCTCAAGCCCACCCGCTTAAGCGTCTCCATCTTGTCGCGGATCGGCGGCACGGCCTTGAAGAAGTCGGCGGACTCCTCGACCGTCATGTCGAGGACCTCGGCGATGGTCTTGCCCTTGAACAGGATGTCCAGGGTTTCGCGGTTGTAGCGCTGGCCCTTGCAGACGTCGCAGGTGACGTAGACGTCGGGCAGGAAGTGCATCTCGATCTTGATCAGGCCGTCGCCCTGGCAGGCCTCGCAGCGGCCGCCCTTGACGTTGAAGCTGAAGCGGCCGGGGCCATAGCCGCGCGCCTTGCTCTCCGGCAGTTGGGCGAACCAATCGCGGATGGGGCCGAAGGCGCCGGTATAGGTCGCCGGGTTCGAGCGCGGGGTGCGGCCGATCGGCGACTGGTCGATGTCGATGACCTTGTCGAAGTTCTCCAGCCCCTCGATCCGCTCGTGCGAGGCCGGGGCGTCGCTGGCGTTGTTCAGGCGGCGCGCGGCGGCCTTGTACAGGGTCTCGATCGTGAAGGTCGACTTGCCGCCGCCCGATACGCCGGTGATGCAGGTGAAGGTGCCGACCGGGATCTCGCCGGTCACGCCCTTGAGGTTGTTGCCGGTGGCGCCGATGACGCGAAGCGTCTTCTTCTTATTGATCGGGCGGCGCTGTTCGGGCACCTCGATCTCGCGGGCGCCGGTCAGGTACTGGCCGGTGATGCTGTTGGGATTGGCCATGATGTCGGCCGGCTTGCCCTCGGCGACGATCTCGCCGCCGTGCACGCCCGCCGCCGGACCCATGTCGATCACATAGTCGGCGGTGAGGATGGCCTCCTCGTCGTGCTCGACGACCAGCACCGAGTTGCCCAGGTCACGCAGGCCCTGCAGCGATTGCAGCAGCCGGGTGTTGTCGCGCTGGTGCAGGCCGATCGACGGCTCGTCCAGCACGTAGAGCACGCCGGTCAGGCCGCTGCCGATCTGGCTGGCCAGGCGGATGCGCTGGCTCTCGCCGCCCGACAGGGTGCCCGAGCCGCGCGACAGGTTCAGATAGTCCAGGCCCACGTCGACCAGGAACCGCAGGCGGTCGTTGATCTCCTTCAGGATCCGCCGGGCGATCTCCATCTGCTTGTCGGAGAGGTGGCCTTCCAGCGCCGTGAACCAGTCGCGGGCCGGGCGGATGGCCAGGTTCGAGACGGCGGCGATGTCCAGGCCGTGGATTTTCACGGCCAGGGCTTCGGGCTTCAGGCGCTTGCCGTGGCAGACCTCGCAAGGCGTGTCGGACTGGTAGCGGCCCAGCTCCTCGCGGACCCACGAGCTGTCGGTCTCACGCCAGCGGCGCTCCAGGTTCGGCAGCACGCCCTCGAACGGCTTGGCGACCTCGTATTTGCGGGCGTTGTCGTCGTAGACGAACTTGATCTTCTCGCCCTTGGAGCCTTGCAGCACGATCTGGCGGGCGCTTTCCGGCAGCTTGTGCCAGGGCTCGTCCATCGAGAAGCCGTAGTGGCGGGCCAGGGCCTGCAGGGTCTGGGTGTAGAGCGGCGAAGGGCCCTTGGCCCACGGCGACACCGCGCCCTTGTGCAGGCTCTTGTCCTTGTCGGGGATGATCAGGTCGGCGTCGAAGGCCAGCTTGGCGCCCAGGCCGTCACAGGCCGGACAGGCGCCCGCCGGATTGTTGAAAGAGAACAGCCGCGGCTCGATCTCGGCGATCGTGAAGCCGCTGACCGGGCAGGCGAAGCGTTCGGAGAACAGCAGCCGGCGCGGCTCCTTCTCGCCCTCTTCGACATTGGCCCATTCGGCCACGGCCAGGCCGTCGGCGAGACGGAGCGCCTGTTCCATGGAGTCGGCCAGGCGCTGCTCCATGCCCGGCTTGGTGACGATGCGGTCCACGACCACGTCGATGTCGTGCTTGAACTTCTTGTCGAGGACCGGAGCGTCCTCGATCGGATAGAACTCGCCGTCGATCTTCAGCCGCTGGAAGCCGGCCTTCTGCCACTCGGCGATCTCCTTGCGGTACTCGCCCTTGCGGTCGCGGACGACCGGGGCCAGCAGGTAGAGGCGCGTGCCTTCCGGCAGGGCGGTGATCTTGTCGACCATCTGGCTGATGGTCTGGCTCTCGATCGGCAGGCCGGTCGCGGGCGAATAGGGAACGCCCACGCGCGCCCACAGCAGGCGCATGTAGTCGTGGATCTCGGTGACCGTGCCCACCGTCGAGCGCGGGTTGCGCGAGGTGGTCTTCTGCTCGATCGAGATGGCCGGCGACAGGCCTTCGATCAGGTCCACGTCCGGCTTGCTCATCAGCTCCAGGAACTGGCGGGCGTAGGCCGACAGGCTCTCCACGTAGCGGCGCTGGCCCTCGGCGTAGATTGTGTCGAACGCCAGGGAGCTCTTGCCCGAGCCCGACAGGCCGGTCAGCACCACGAGCTCGCCGCGCGGAATATCGACGCTGACGTTCTTGAGATTATGCTCCCGCGCGCCGCGCACGCGGATGAAGTTCAGTTGTTCAGCCATGTTTTCCGGAACGCGTGAGGCCGTGGGGAGAGCCACGGCGAGACGGCTATATGTAGGGCGCAGACCCGCGATTAACACAAGAACAAGGTGCGAACAAATGCCGCGTCTAGGTCGGTGTCAGGCTGCTGACAGTAGGAGTCAGCAGACGGCGCCGCTCGGACACTTCAAGGCCACGAAAAGAACGCGAGCTAAAGGCGATCATCACCCTGGGGCTTAAACCTGGGGTGGCGGATGGGGCGCGGCGAGGCGGCGAGACGGCGGCGCCTATGGATTTCCGTGCTGGGCGGCGTCGGGATCAACGCCCTGTTGCTGGCCAGCCTGATCCTGTCCGAGCGGCGGCCGCCGACCATGGACGACACCTCGCTGGTGATCTCGCTGGAGCGGCCCGAAGTTCGTCGGAGGACTTCGCCGCGCTCGCCGGCGCGATCGGCCCGCGATGCGCGGAGTTCGCCGATCGAGAAGGCGGCGCCGGCGCCGGACGTCGCGGCCGCTCCGGCCCAGACGCCGTCGGCGACGCCGGCCATCGATCCGGCCTGGGCCGTGGACGGCGGCGCCTGGACCGATCCCGCCCGGGCCGCCGACGCCAAGGCGAAATGGGCGCTGAAGGAGGGCGGACCCTTCCACCGCGGACGGTACAAGCGCGCCTGCCTGGGCCTCACCAGCGAGCACATGACCGACGAAGAGAAGGACCGCTGCTACGGAGAGTGGCGCGAGGCCGAACTGCGCTGGCAAAGGAAGATGGCCGGACTGCCTGCCAAGCCGCCGCCGTCGCGGTACGACGCCGAGGCGGCGCGCCAGGAGCGGTGCCGCGCCTATCGCACCCAACGAACGCCCGGCAACGCAATGGGCGGGTCGTCCCTGGACTTTCCGGGCGTGTCCGGCGGCGCGCCTCTGCGGCAAGGGCCCTGCTAGTCCGACCGGCCCAGTCTAGCGCCTCCAGGATGGAGGCCAAGACAGTAGGCGCTCAATCTTAACCGGCGTAGCCTGCCTGCATGACGCGCATTCGCCAGATCATCGCCGCCGTTGCTTCCTTCGCCGCCCTCGCCGTGGCCGCGCCGAGCCACGCCGCCGAGCCGTCGATCTTCGCCTCGCTGGACATCAACAAGGCCAAGGGCTGGGGCGACGCCCTGGCGGCCTGCGACATGACCCGGTTCTTCCTGTCGAACCCCGACCTTGAGGCCGGCACGATCATCGCACCCGGCGGCGGCATCCTCTACAAGCCGCTCTTCATCCCGACGAAGCTGCTCTACACGCCGTCCCTGATGGACGCCTTCGACACGCTGGAGCTGGTGGGCCAGGTCAAGCGCGAGGAGGTGGTCAAGGCGCGCTTCGACTTCGCTTCCGCCCTGATCCCGCAGTTCCACAAGGCCGGCGAGGTCGACAAGGCGTTCCTGCGCGATCAGATGAAGCTCTGCAACGTCCTGACCGACGACGTGAAGAAGCGGTACGGCGGCTAGCTCTCTGACCTAGAGCCGCGCCGCCGCCAGGATCGGGCCGCCGTTCGTGGCCTGGACCAGCACCGCCGTGCGCAAGGCCGGATCGGCGGGCGGCAGGGTGCTGAAGCCCACCGGCGCGCCGTTCCAGCCGCCCAGCCTGGTCAGTTCGCGAACCACGTCGCGGTGGGGCAGGGTCTTGCCGTTGTTCTCGCCGCGCTGGATGGCCACCTGCTGGACGCGCGGATCGTAGCGCACCAGCCAGACGTCGGCCCCGGCCTTCGGGGCCTGGCCCGCCCCGATCTCGACCCGGCCGCGCGACAGGGCGACCGTGGCGTCCATGGCCGGGCGGGCGCGGCGCAGGACCGCTTCCAACTCACGGGCGTTCGTGCCGATCAGGTCCTCGCGGCCCTCGACCACCATCTGCGGCGTGCCGAGCTGGGCGCCGAGGCCGCGCGCGTAAGCCTTCTGGCGGTCGGTGTAGGCCGTCTTTGCGAAGGTGTCCTTCCAGCCCAGCTGGTCCCAGTAGGTGACCCCGAAGCTCAGGGCCAGGACGTCGGGTCGGTCGGCGATGGCGTTGAGATTGGCGTTGGCCGGCGGGCAGGACGAGCAGCCCTGGCTCTGGAACAGCTCCAGCACCACCGGGCGCCGCGGCGTGCCGCCCGCGCCGGACATCGACCAGGCGCCCACGGCGACCGCCAGGGCGGTCCCCGCCGCCAGGCTGGCCCAGGCCGTCTTCCGCATCGTCGTCCGTGTCATGTCGCGCATCCCTATCGATCAGGTGATCGTCGGGGATCAGTTCGCGGCGGGACGGGCCAAGGTTACAGCGTTCACGAACAATAAACCGCCTTTGGAAGCGCAACCTTCAGCACCGCCGGTGTCTATGGCCGGGCAGACGCGCATGGGGCGCGCCGACGGAGATGATCGAGCGTGGCCAAGGCGGCGGCGAAAGAGGTTGCGAAGCCGGCGGCGCCGGAGGCTTCGGCCAAGGGCAAGGGCGGCAAGCCCGCCAAGGTCGCCCGTCAGCGCACCGAAATCGACGACATCATCACGCTGGTGGTCTGCATCGCCTGCACGATCTGGGCCTTCAAGATCATCGTCGACCTGGGCGCGCTGAGCTTCTGAGCCGCTAGGGCTCGCCGCCCAGGCGGACCCCCGACCAACGCGCGACGGTGTCCAGCAATTCGGCGGCCGAGATCGGCTTGCCGATATGCCCGTTCATGCCGGCGTCGGCGCTGGCCAGGATATGCTCGGGCAGCACGTCGGCGCTGAGCGCGATGATGGGCGTCTCGCGATTGTGGACGTCCTGCTGGCGGATCGCCCGCGCCGAGGCGAAGCCGTCGATGCCCGGCATCTGCAGGTCCATTAGGATCAGGTCGAACGGCCGGTCGGCGGCCAGGCGCAGAGCCTCCGAACCGCTGTCGGCCTCCGACACCTGGTGGCCGGTCGCCTCCAGCATCGCGCGCACCAGCTCGCGGTTGGCGTCCAGGTCGTCCACGACCAGGATCCGCGCCGCCGAGGTCGGCGACGCCGCGCTTTTCAGGCCGCGAGGCGCGGCCACGGGATCCAGCGGCGCGATCGTCGCGCCGACATAGAACCGGAAGATCGAGCCGCCGCTGGCCGAGGGGATCATCTCGATGGTCCCGCCCATCAACTCGACCAGCCCCTTGCAGATCGAAAGCCCCAGGCCCGTGCCGCCGTGACGGCGGCTCAGCGAGCCGTCCACCTGCGAGAACCGCTGGAACAGCAGTTCGCGCTTGTCGGGCGGCACGCCGCAGCCGGTGTCCGAGACCGCGACCTTCAGCATGTCGAACCCTGCGTGATAGGCCACGCTGATCCGGATTTCGCCCTCGTCGGTGAACTTGATGGCGTTGCTGACCAGATTGACCACGACCTGACGCAACCGGCCGGCGTCGGCGATCAGCGCCGGCGGCGCGGCGGGGTCGATGTCGAGCCGCAGGGTCAGGCCCTTGGCCTGGGCGGTGAACATGGCCGTCAAATCGTCGAAGAACGGCTTCAGGGCGAAGGGCTGGGGATCCAGCGCGACGTGGCCGGCCCCCAGCTTGGAGAAGTCCAGGATGTCATTGACGACCGCCAGCAGGGTCTGGCCGGCGGTGTTGACCCGCCGGACGTAGGCGCCCGCCGTCGGCGGCAGGTCTTCCAGTTCGCTCAGCAGGCTGGAGAACCCGTTGATCGCGGTCAGGGGCGTGCGGATCTCGTGGCTCATATTGGCCAGAAACTCGGACTTGGCCTCGGCGGCCGCCTCGGCGCGCAGCTTGGCGTCGCGCAGGGCCTCCTCGCGGACCCGCGCTTCGGTCACGTCCATGAACGCCCCGAACAGGGTCTCCACGCGGCCGTTGGCGTCCAGTTCGCCGGCGCCGTGGCAGACGACGTGGCGCACCGCGCCGTCGCGCCGGGTAAGCCGGCGCTCGAGCTCGAACGGCTCGCCCAGGGCCGCGGCGGCCTGCAGCCGGGCTCTCAGTTCGTCCCGTTCGGCGGGATCGTAGTGCAGGAGCAGCGTCTCCAGGGGCGGCGGCGCGGTGGTCGGGTCCAGGCCGTAGATCCGGTAGACCCCCTCCGACCAGGTCGTGACGCCGCTGGCGATGTCCACGCGCCAGTGGCCGATGCCGGCCATGGTCTCGGCCATCAGCGCGATGCGGTGGGCCTCGCGGATCTTGCGGGCCGAGGCCTCGGCCAGGACCGACGCCTGCGCCAGCTCGTGACGGGTCTGGGTCAGGTCGACCTGCACCGAGCGCAGGCCCCGGAACACCAGATAGGTCGTGGCCAGCACGGTCAGGATCCGCCAGGGCTCGCCCCGGTACACCATCATGATGCAGGCGGCCGACTGCACCACCATCATCGAGATCAGCATCGGCGTCAGGTTGGTGACCATGCGCCGGGGCTGGACGTAGTCCCGCGCCAGAATCTCGAACATCACGATGCCGTACAGCGTGACGCCGAAGGTCTGGGCCGCGCCGGACTGGACGAAGGTCAGGTAGAATCCGGCTGCGGCGTAGCCGGCGCTTTGCAGCCAGGCGAACCAGTTGTCGCCCTGGCCGGAACCGGTCCACGACGTGCTCCGGCTTTCGGCGACGGCGAGCAGCGCCATGACCGCCATCCAGGCGCAGGGCATCGGCCAGTCCGAATAGGGGATGGTGGCCAGGAAGACGACCGCGGAGAACACCAGCCGCGCGGCCAGGCCGTTGGCCCAGCGGGGCGACACGAGGAAGATCTCGCGGGCCGAGCGGAGGACATGGCGCCAGGCGGCCGGTTCGGTCGGGCCTGTTTCCGTTGAAGCCACCATCGAACGCCCCCGCCTGCGGTACTGGGCGCCCTTGTAGTCAAGCTGAGCCCAACAAGGAAGGTTAACCGAGACGCCGAAGCAAGGTTGTCGTCGTTGTCCGTGATCTGGACCTTTTGGCCTGGCCTCAGCCCACGGCCGTTGCGACGCCCTCCGGCGGGCCGCTCAGGGCCGCGTCCAGGGCCGCCACCAGGCGCTGGGCGGCGATCGGCTTGGCCACGAAGCCGTCCATGCCGGCGGCCAGGTAGCGGTCGGTCTCGTGGGTCAGGACGCTGGCGGTGACCGCCAGGATCGGCGTGCGGGTCCGGCCCTCGGCCGCCTCGCGCGTGCGGATGACCCGGCCGGCCTCCAGCCCGTCCATGCCCGGCATGTGGATGTCCATCAGGATGGCGTCCCAGGGACCGGATTCCCACATCGCCACCGCCTCGTGGCCGTCGCGCGCCACGCCGCAGGCGACGCCCATGTGGCCGAGCATGGCCTGGAGGACGGTGCGGTTGGTGGCGTTGTCGTCGACGACCAGCATCTTCAACTCGCCGTTCATCGCCGGTTCGTCGTCGGCCGCCTCGACGGGCGCCGGCCGGACCGGGGCCCCCAGGGCCGCGCAAGGCGCCTCGAAGGTGAAGCAGGCGCCGCCTTGCGTCGGGCTTTCGAAGCCGATCTGGCCGCCCATCAGCGTCACCAGCTCGCGGCAGATGGCCAGGCCCAGCCCGCTGCCGCCCGTGCGGCGCGTGCTCGATCCGTCGACCTGGACGAACTTCTCGAAGATCTGGGCGCGACGGGTCTCGGGCACGCCGACGCCGGTGTCGGTGACGGTGCAGGTCAGGGTCTGGGCGTCGCCGCCGATGCGCACGGCGACCTGGCCCGCGTCGGTGAACTTGATAGCGTTGGAGATCAGGTTGCTGAACACCTGGCGCAGCCGCGCGGCGTCGCCGTCGCGCCAGCCGCCGGCTCCGGGGGCGACCTCGAGGCTGAAGTCCAGGCCCTTGTCGTGGGCCAGGCCGCCATAGAGCTGGCGCAGGGTATCGGTCAGGGCGTCCAGGTCGAACGGGGCCCGGACGATCTCCATCTTGCCGGCTTCGATCCGCGAGATGTCGAGCACGGCGTTGATCACGTCCAGCAGGGTGGCGCCGCTGTCGTGGATCATGGCCAGGCGGGCGCGCTGCTTGGCCGACAGGGCGTCGCGCTCCATGGCCTGGGCCATGCCCAGCACGCCGTTCAGGGGCGTGCGGATCTCGTGGCTCATGGTCTCGAGGAACTCGGTCTTCACGCGGCTGGCGGTCTGGGCGACCACCATCAGCGCCTGGGCCTCGGTGCGCAGGCGGCGGTTCTCCTCGAGCTCGGCCTCCAGCTTGCGGTTCAGGGCGTCGGACGCCAGGCGCGCGCGCAGTTCGCGCATCACCGCGCCGCGCATCAGCGTCGACATGCCCAGGGCGGCGAAGGCCCCGGCCACGCCGATGAAGCCGTACTGGCTGACCAGGTCGCCCGGCGCGTTGCGGGCCATCAGCACCAGGCCGACGGTCGCCGCGGCGACACTGACGAAGGCCACGCGCCGGGTCGGGGCCGAGGTGGCGAACACCAGGGCCATCAGCACGAAATAGACCAACTTGGCCGGCTCGAAGTGGATGGACTGGTAGGCCGCGACATTGGCCATGAAAAGCGTGTTCATCGCCACGGCGGCGATCTCCAGCGCCGGCATTTGCGGCGGGCGGACCTTCAGCCGGCGCCACAGCCAGAACCCGGCCACGGCGGCGACCACCGCCAGCCCCTCCAGCACGATCAGGGCCAGACCCTTCTCGTAGAAGGGATGGGACAGGCTGATGAGGCTGTAATAGGCGGCGGCGGCCACCAGATAGCCGCGCAGGATCGGCAGGTACGACCCGACGATTTCCTGTGTGGGTATCGGTTCTGGCCTGCCGATCGTCCGCTTCATGAGCCCCCGCGCGCCTTCGTCAGCCCTCTGACTTGAAGCGAACCATAGGAGATCAAGGTTAAGTTGCGATTGAGACCGCTACCGTTCCCATACGATACTTGGACCTATACTTGGCCCACGCGATCAATGCGGGCGGCGTAGCAACCGGGCTTGGCGTAGTGGGCGTGGAGGTAGGCCACGGCGGGGTTTTCCAGCATGCGCTCGATCACCGGCGCGGCGGCCGCGCCCTCGACCACGTCGGCGTCCAGCAGCATGCCGGCCGCGTCAAAACCGCGCAGCGACAGTAACCGGCGGCGCAAGGCCGAGGGCAGGGCGTCGGTCGTCGACGCGGGGGCCTGGGCGGCTTCGCGGACGTAGATCGCGTGGCGCGAGCGGAAGGGGGTGTCGGCGGCCTGGTGCTCGTGGTTCAGCAGGATCAGGGTCTCGCCCGGCGCGGCGTCCTCCAGGGTGACGCGGCAGGGGAAGGCGAACGGCGCGTCGGCGACGACACGCAGCATGCCGCGCTCTGCCAGAGCCGCGTCGTCGAGGGCGAACAGCGGCGCGAAGGGCTCGATCGGCAGGCTGGAAACGGTGAAGGACATGATGGTCTCCCTTGGCTGAGACCCGCTTTTGGCGCCCGCCGGGCCGGCTCGACACCCGATCCTTGCGATGGGCGTGAAACTTGCCGAACCCAATCTTGTCGAACGAAGTTCGATCGCCTAGAACGTCCGTGCTCGAAATCCCGAGCCAACCGATGGAGGCCACCATGGACATTGCGATGGACGACCGTTTCGCCCTTCCCACTGACCTGACCGTGGTTTCCCATGCCTGCCTTCATCACTCTGGATTCCGTCAGCGCCGCCACCCCTGACGGCCGCGTCCTCTTCGACAATCTGAACCTGACGATCGGGGCCGAACGTATCGGCCTCGTGGGGCGCAACGGCGTGGGCAAGTCCACACTGCTGTCGCTGATCGGCGGGATCGCCGCCCCGACCTCGGGGACGGTCAGCCGCGCCGGCGTGGTCGGCGTGCTGCCGCAGTTGCATGCGCCGTCGCCGGGCGCGCGCCTGGCCGACCTGCTGGGCGTCGGACCCGCCTGGGACCGGCTGTGCCGCATCGAGGCGGAGGAGGGGACCGAAGAGGACCTGATCGAGGCCGACTGGACCCTGCCGGGCCGCGTCGCCGCCGCCCTGGCCGAGGTCGGGCTGTCGCGCCGAGACGCCTCCGATCCCGCCGCCGCCCTTAGCGGCGGCCAGATGACCCGCGCGGCCCTGGCCGGTCTGCTGGTCGCCGCGCCCGACGTCATCCTGCTGGACGAGCCGACCAACAACCTGGACGCCGGCGCCCGCGGCCTGCTGGCCGACGTGCTGCGACGCTGGAAGGGCGGAGCGGTGGTGGTCAGCCACGATCGGAGCCTGCTGCGCGGCATGGACCGGATCGTCGAGCTGACCAGCCTGGGCGCGACCAGCTATGGCGGCGGCTACGATCTCTATGCCGAGCGCAAGGCCCAGGCCGTGGCCGCCGCCGAGCACGACCTGGAGGCGGCCGAGCGTCAGGTGCGCCAGGCGGCCCGCGAGGCCCAGGTCGCCCGCGAGCGCAAGGCCCGTCGCGACGCCTCCGGCCGCAAGTTCGCCGCCAAGGGCAGCGAGCCGAAGATCCTGCTAGGCGCGCAGGCCGAGCGGGCCGAGCTGAGCGGGGCGCGAGACGGGCGGCTGGCCGACCGCGCCGCCCAGGACGCCGCCCAGGCCCGCGAGGCCGCCGACGCCCGGGTCGAGCGCCTGCGCCGCCTGGCCTTCGACCTGCCGTCCTGCGACCTGCCCGCCGGGCGGACCGTTCTCGACTTCGACGGCGTCGGGTTTGCATACAAGAATGGGGCCTATCCGGACGGACCGCTGGTGCTGTCGGACGTCAGCTTCCGCCTGACCGGTCCCGAGCGGGTGGCGCTGGTCGGCGGCAACGGGGCGGGCAAGTCGACCCTGATCCGGTTGGCGACCGGCGGGCTGGCGCCGACGACCGGAACGGTGAACCGCGGCGTCGCGGCGGCCCTGCTGGACCAGCGGGCGGCGGTGCTGGACGAGACCCAGACCATCCTGGAGAACTTCCGCCGCCTGAACCCGGCGGCCGGCGCCAACGAGGCCCACGCCGCCCTGGCGCGGTTCCTGTTCCGCAACGTCGCCGCCCACCAGACGGTGGCCACGCTCAGCGGCGGCGAGCGCCTGCGTGCGGCCTTGGCCTGCGTGCTGATGGCGGCCGATCCGCCGCAACTGCTGATCCTGGACGAGCCGACCAACCACCTGGACCTCGACTCCGTCCAGGCGGTGGAGAGCGCCCTGGCCGGCTACGACGGCGCCCTGCTGATCGCCAGCCACGACGAGGATTTCCTCGACGCGGTGGGGGTGGAGCGGCGGATCGAACTCCAGTCGCGGTGAAGGTACACGTTACGGTTCATTGCTAATCACTCTCAACAGCAGTTATACGGCGCCATCTTTTGTACTGCCGGGGCGTCGACCAACATGCGGACCATCTCAACCTGCGGCCTTGGTCGTCGTGCGTCGGCCCTGGCCGGTCTCAGCCTGCTGGCCCTGTCCGTCGCGACCGCCGCTCACGCCCAGGACGCGACCGACGTCGACCAGCTGGTGGTCACCGCCACCCGCACCATCCTGCCGGCCAGCGCCCTGCCGCTGACCGTCGACGTGATCGATTCCGAGGCCCTGTCGCAGCAGGTCAGCGTCAGCGGCTCGATCGTCGACGCCGTCTCGACCCTGTCGCCGTCGTTCTCGCCCACCCGCCAGAAGCTGTCGGGCGCCGGCGAGACCCTGCGCGGCCGCTCGCCGCTGTACGCGATCAACGGCATCCCGCAGTCGACCCCGATCCGCGACGGCTCGCGCGACGGCTATACGATCGATCCGTTCTTCATCGACCGGGTCGAGGTGATCTACGGCTCCAACGCCCTGCAAGGCATCGGCGCCACCGGCGGCGTGGTCAACCAGGTGACCGTCGGCCCGCCCAAGGCGGACGGGGTCAGCGGCAAGATCCTGACCCAGGTCACCACCGGCAACGATCTGGGCGACAGCGTCGGCGGCAAGCTGGCGGGTCTGGTGGCCTGGCGCGGCGGCCAGTTCGACGCCACCGCCGGCGTCGCCTACGACGCGCGCGGCGCGTTCTACGACGGCGACGGCCGCCGTCTGGGCATGGACGGCACCCAAGGCGACGTCCAGGACTCCAAGGCCCTGTCGTTCTTCACCCGCCTGGGTTGGCAACTGGGCGACAACACCCGCCTGGACGTGGTGGCCAACCGCTTCGAGCTGAAGGGCGACGGCGACTACGTCACCACCGTCATCACCGCCGCGCGGCCCAATCCGCCGACCAACGGCAACCGCATCATGCACGTGCCGACCACCAGCTTCCGCGGCGTCCAGCCCGGCGAGCCGGCGGCCAACCGCGTCGAGACCGTGTCGGCCTCGCTGGTCAACAGCGACCTCTACGGCGGCAACCTGATCGCCCAGGCGTTCTTCAACCGCACGCGCGACACGTTCGGCGGCGACGTCAACGCCACCTTCCAGGACCCGGCCATCGCCCCGGCCGGCACGCTGTTCGACCAGTCGTCCAACCGCTCGCGCAAGCTGGGCGCGCGGGTCAGCTACGAGCGGGCCATTCCGGGGATCGAGGGCCTGACCGGCACGGTCGGCATGGACACCATCAACGATCGCACCGAGCAGCTGCTGATCGAAACCGGCCGCGCCTGGGTGCCGCCGACCGAGTTCCAGAGCGTCGCGCCGTTCGTGCAGGGCAACCTCTCGCTGCTCGACGACAAGGTGCACTTCGCCGGCGGCGTGCGCTTCGAGAACGTCGAGCTGAAGGTCGACGACTTCACCACCCTGGCCTTCTACGGCTCGCGCAAGGTCAGCCGCGGCAATCCCGAGTTCAAGGCGACCCTGGCCAACGGCGGCGTCGTTGTCGAGCCGGTCCGCGGCCTGCGCGTCTACGCCAGCTACGCCGAGGGCTACACCGTGCCGGACGTCGGCCGGATCCTGCGCGGCATCAATGTCGACAACGTCGACGTCGACACCTTCCTGAACATCGAGCCGATCGTGTCCAACAACCGCGAGATCGGCGCCGAACTGAAGCGCGGACCGTTCGACGCCAGCCTCAGCTATTTCTGGTCGGCCTCGAAGCTGGGCCAACTGCTGATCCGCAACAGCGGCGGCATCTTCGACGTCCAGCGCCAGCGGGTCGAGATCGAGGGGCTGGAAGCCAATCTGAAGGCTCGCACCCCGATCCAGGGCCTGGTCGTCTCGGCCGGCTACGCCCACCTGGAGGGCCGGACCGACACCAACGCCGACGGCAAGGTCGACAAGGACCTGGACGGCGCCAACATCTCGCCCGACCGCCTGAACCTGGCCGCCGACTACCAGGGCGACAAGTGGGGCCTGCGCTTCCAGATCCAGTCGTACATCAAGCGCGACATGCAGAACGCCCTCGTGAAGGACGACTTCGCCGGCTACACCCTGGCCGACGTGTTCGTGCGCTACCAGCTGCCGGTCGGGGCGCTGTCGCTTGGCGTCCAGAACCTCTTCGACGAGCAGTACATCTCGTACAATTCCGACACGACGGCGCCGGCCAACGACCGGTTCTTCGCCGGGCGCGGGCGGGCGGCGACCCTGGGCTGGGAAGCCCGCTTCTGATGAAGATCGTCCGGCTCATCCACCGTTGGACCGGCGGGCTGATCGGCCTGCTGCTGGCCGTGATGGGCCTGACCGGCACGCTGCTGCTGCACGAGGACGCCTTCCTGCGCGCCACCGTGCCGCACGCCGCCGACGCCCAACGCCAGGACGCCGCCAGCTTGGGCGCGGCCGCGACGCGGATCTTCGCCGCCAAGGACCGCCCGCGCTCTATCGTGCTGGCGACCGAACGCCTGGGCTTGCACAAGCTGGCCTACAAGGGCGAGAACGCCGCCTATGCCGACCAGGACGGCGCGATCGTCCAGAGCTGGAGCTCGAACTGGACCCGGCCCGAGGTCTGGCTGTTCGACCTGCACCACCACCTGTTCAACGGCGACACCGGCGAGATCGTCGGCGGGATCGCCGGCCTGGCGGGCCTGGGCTTTGTCGGCACCGGCCTGTGGCTGTGGTGGCCGACCCGGCGGATGTTCCACATCCGACCGTGGCCGCGGATGATGAAGCGGGCGGCCATCGTCCACCACCACCGCGACCTCGGTGTGCTGGTGGCGCCGCTGCTGATCCTGTCGCTGACCACCGGGGCGGCGATGAACCTGAAATGGTTCTCCGACGCGATCCGCGCGCCATTCTCGTCGGCGGCCGTGATGAAGGCCGCCTCGGCCCCGCCGAAGATCAAGGGCGGCAAGCTGGCCAAGGACCTGGACTGGACGGCGGTGATCGCCCAGGCTCAGGCCCGCTATCCCGGCGCGGAAATCCGCACGATCGGCCTGCCGGCCAAGCCGGGCGCGCTGGTCTCGGTGCGGTTGCGCCAGCAGGCCGAGTGGCTGCCCAACGGCCGCACCATGGCCTGGTTCGATCCGGCGACCGGCAAGATGGTCGCCGACCGCGACGCCCAGGGCCTGCCGCTGGGCTCGCGCATCGCCAACCTCGACTACCCGCTGCACGCGGCCAAGGTAGGCGGCCTGCCGTACCGGTTGGTCATGACGGTGTCGGGCGTGACCCTGACCCTGCTGGGCACGCTGGCGGTGGCGACCTTCTGGGGCAACCCGGTGGGCAATCCCAAGCGGCGGAAGAAGGCGGCGAAGGCCAAGGCGGTCGAGGTGACGGCCTAGGTTCTTCTCCCCTTGCGGGAGAAGGTGTCGGCGAAGCCGACGGATGAGGGGTCTCCCAAAAAGCAAACGCCGCGACCGGCCTTGAGGCTGATCGCGGCGTTTGCGTTCTTCGACCCCTCACCCGACCTCCTTCGGAGGCCGCCCTCTCCCGCAAGGGGAGAGGGGTCAGGCTCTTGGCGGCATCAGGCCCGTTGGTTCAACGTGATCGCCGTGCCGTTCTGACGATAGGCCGCGCCCTGGGCGCCGGGGCCGTAGCCGGAAGCGGTGGGGCGCTGTTCGGCGACCTCCTGGGCGATGGCGCGGACCAGGCCCTCGGTGACGGTCTTGGCGGCGGTGACGGCGCGGCCCTGGCGGGCCAGGACGGCGTCGAAGGCCTCGGTGGCGCGCACCAGGCGCGCGCGACGCTGCGGCGCGGCGCCCGACACCAGGGCGACGTTGCCGCGCACCCGGGTCGACTCGTGGCGGTAGAGATTGGCCAGCTTGGCCACCTCGTCGACATACTGCGCCGCCTCGTGCGGGCGGCGGGCCTCGAAGGCGGCCGACTGCCTGGCGATCAGGTCGGTCAGGCGTTCGGTCAGGATGATCAGCTGTTCGACGCGGTCGTCGCAATCGAGGGCGGTGAGGGCCATGGGGGTTACTCCTTCAGACCTTGCATCTTCAGCATTTCCTTCTGGATCGACGCGGCCACGCCGATGCCGCCGGCCTTGGAGACCTGCTTGGCCATTTCCTCGGCCAGAAGGGACTTGAACATGTCCTCGCCGGCCCCGCCGCCGCCGATCTCCGGCGTCTTCATGCCGGCGGTCATCGACTGCATCATCACCGACAGGAACGAGGCCTCGAACTTCTGGGCCGTGTCGCGGATCTTGCCGCGCTTGAGCAGTTCGGCGGTCGAGGCGGCGGTCGGGCCGACGGTGTCGATGGGCGAAACGGCGGCTGAGGAAAGAGCGCTCATCACATCACCTCGATTTCGGCTTGCAGGGCGCCCGAAGCCTTGATGGCTTGCAGGATCGAGATCATGTCGCGCGGCGTGACGCCAAGGGCGTTGAGGCCGCCGACCAGGCTCTTGAGCGAGGCGCCGCCGCCCAGGGTCAGCAGCTGCTTGCCAGTCTCCTCGTTGACGCTGACGGTCGACTGCGGGACCACCCGGGTCTGGCCCTGGCTGAACGGGGCCGGCTGGCTGACGGCCGGGGTCTCCTGGACCGAGATGGTCAGGTTGCCCTGGGCGATCGCCACCTGGCTGATGCGCACGTCGTCGCCCATGACGATCACGCCGGCCACTTCGTCGATGATCACCTTGGCCGGGGCGTCGGGCTCGACTTCCAGGTTCTCGATGTTGGTGACGAAGCTGATCATGTCCATGCCGGCCGGCGGACGCACGGCGACGATGGTCGGGTTCTGGGCCTGGGCGCAGTTGGGGAAGCGGGTGTTGATGGCGTCGGCGATGCGGCGCGAGGTGGTGAAGTCCGGATTGCGCAGGGTCATGCGCAGGACGTCCATGCTCACCATCTGGAAGCCGGTTTCCTTTTCGATGATGCCGCCGGCGGCGATCCGACCCGCGGTCGGCACGCCCTTGGTGACCGAGCTGCCCGACGCGCCGCCGGCCGAGACCGAACCGGTCTGCACCGAGCCTTGCGCCACCGCGTAGGTCTGGCCGTCGGCGCCTTGCAGCGAGGTGACCAGCAGGGTGCCGCCCAGCAGGCTCTTGGCGTCGCCGAGGGTGGAGACCGTGACGTCCATGCGCGCGCCGGCCGCCGAGAACGGCGGCAGGTTGGCCGTGACCATGACGGCGGCGGTGTTCTTGGTGTTGAGGTTGCCGTCGCGGACGTTGACGCCCTGGCGCTCGAGCATGGCCTCCAGGCTCTGCTTGGTCATCGGCGCGTTGCGCAGGCTGTCGCCCGAACCGTTCAGGCCCACGACGATGCCGTAGCCGACCAGCTGGTTGTCCCGCACGCCTTCGAAGGCGACGATGTCCTTGATGCGCGACTTGGCGTCGGCCGGGCTGGAGACCAGGGCGACGGCGGCGAGAGCGAGGCCCAGAACGGAGGCAAAGAATGAACGAGACATGGCGATCCTACGGCGGGGTGGCATCCCCGCGCCGTCCCATGCCAGAACCGGGCCAGTCCGAACGTGCTGAAAAGCTCAATGAAATCCGTCGAAAGGCGTGCATTTTTCGCCTGCGACATTCTGGTTCGGCAGATTCTGCCCGGCATTAACCATACCGCAAGCGGCGCCCCAGCAAGATGTGGTTAACGGGGAGGGGGTGACTCCCTAAATCGTGAGTCGGAGCAGCGTTTCGTCATGAAGGTTTCCAGCACGGGAGGCGCGGGCGCGGTTGGCGCATCGCGGGCCAAACCGGCGGGCGGCGGATCGGGGTTTTCCCTGCCTTCGGTGGGCGGGACCAGCGCCGCGTCCGGGGTCGCCCAGACAGGCGGCGTGGCCGGGGTCGGATCGCTCGACGCGCTCCTGGCCTTGCAGGCCGACATGGACCCAGCGGAGCGCAAGCGTCGGGCGGTCAAGCGGGCCGGCGGCCTGCTGGACCTGCTGGACGCCCTGAAGCTGGCCACCCTGGACGGCGAGGTTTCGACCGGCACGCTGTCGCGACTCAAAAGCGCCGTACGCGAACATCGCGAGGCCACGGACGACCCCAAGCTCGAGGCGATTCTCAACGAAATCGAGACCCGGGCCGCCGTCGAAGCGGCCAAGCTCGAACAGATGCGACTGGGCTGAGAACGCTGATGAAACCGTATCTTAAAGAACACGGTTCATCGAATATCCCCAGATTCGCGATGTCCGTGCACGTCGGTGAACACGCCGCTCACGCGACGTTCATTGAACCCGGCTATCGTTTTGGTATAAGCACCCGGCCTGACCTGGGCGGAGTTCATCGGGGCGTGAGGCGTTAATGCAAACGGCCACTGTTCTTAAGATACCAGACTCGTATCGTCCGTCGGATGACGAGCCTTTCATGAACGAGCGTCAGCTTGAGTATTTCAAGCAAAAGCTGAACGCCTGGAAAGAGGAGATCCTCCGCGAATCTCGCGAGACGGTCGCCCATCTCCAGAAGGAAACTGAAAACCATGCCGACCTCGCCGATCGCGCGTCGTCGGAAACTGATCGGGCGCTGGAACTTCGCACCCGGGACCGCCAGAGAAAACTCATCTCGAAAATCGACCAGGCGTTGCGCCGGGTCGAGGACGGTTCCTACGGCTACTGCGAGGAAACCGGCGAACCGATCGGTTTGGCTCGACTGGACGCGCGGCCCACCGCGACGCTCAGCCTGGAAGCCCAGGAACGTCACGAACGTCGGGAACGGGTTCACCGCGACGACTGAGACCCTTCAAGGGATCTCGACTGAATGTGTTTCGAACGGCCCCGCCTCACCGCGGGGCCGTTTTTGTAAGGTCCTCCCCCTGTGGGGGAGGCGATCGCGCAGCGATCGGCGGGGGGAGTTTTAGGGTCGAAGATCCGGGCTCCGGCGATCGGCCGATAACTCCCCCTCCGTCGGCTTCGCCGACACCTCCCCCACAGGGGGAGGATCTAGTTCACCACAGGCTCGCCGCCGCCCGTTCCGGCCATCCCTTGTCGTATTCCTCCCCGCCGATGGCGTTCTGGCTCATCGCCGCCAGCATCGCGCCGGGCGAGGGCAGGGATCGGGGATCCACCTGAGCCTCGGCCTTCCACAGGCCCGATCGGACGATCGCCCGGGCGCACTGGAAATAGGCCTCGACCACGGTGATCACCAGGCAGGTGCGCGGCGCCTTGCCGTCGACGGCGAAGCTGGCCAGCAGGTCGGGATCGGCGCTGACCACCGCCCGGCCGTTGACCCGGAACGTCGTGCCCGAGCCGGGGATCAGGAACATCAGCGCCACCCGCGGATCGCGGATCACGTTGCGCAGGCTGTCGGTGCGGTTGTTGCCGCGGCGGTCGGGCAGGATCAGGGTCCGCTCGTCGTGGATGCGGACGAAGCCGGGCTGGTCGCCGCGCGGGCTGCAGTCCAGGCCCTCGGGGCCGACGGTGGCCAGGGCCAGGAACGGCGAGGCCTCGATCAGGGCGCGATAGTGCGGGGTGATGCGGTCGGCGACCTTGACGGTCGAGGCCGGGACCGGGGCCGGCGTGTAGAGGGCTTCGAGCGCCTCGAGGCTGTCGATGATCATGGACGGCTCCCCTGCAGGGCCGCCAACATAGCGGGTGTCGCTATCGCGCGCCTAGGCGTTGGCGCTCTGGACCATGGCGCAGGCCTCGGCCAGGCGGTGGGGCGAGATCGGCTTGTCGACCACGGCGCGGGTGCGCGCGCCCAGCTGGTCGGCGTTGCCGGTGACGTAGACCACGGGGATCGGCCCCAGGCGGGCGAGGATGGCGGTCACCGCCTCGACGCCGGTGCCGCCGATGATGCGATAGTCGGCGGTGATCAGATCGGGCGGACGCCTGAGGGCGCAGTCCAGCGCCTCCTGGGGGCTTTCCGCGATATCGAAGGTGTCGAACCCTTGCTCGGCGAGCAAAGCCTCCACTTCCATCGCGATGAGGATTTCATCCTCGATGATCAAAGCATGTCTGTGGGACATGTGCACTGCACGCCACCGCTTTTAAAATTCGTCCCTGGCGTTAGTAGAAGCCTATGATTCTGTTCTGCGCTAACGGTTTTTACGGCTCAGCTTGTCTAAAATGTCGCAGGGCGTGCTGTTGCGTCTTGTTCTCACGCCGCAAGATCTTCCAGGTGTTGTGTGTGATCACAAAAACAAGCGCACGGTCTTGTCGGTTTTGGGCGAAGTCGGGGATTTACCTTAGTTTATAAAACAAAGTCCGCCGAGCGCTGGTCTCTTGCCTCTCCCTGGGTGATTTGCGCTATGCAGATCAAAAAGGCCCAAGCCGAAAAACCCGCAGGAGCGCGCCCGCCATGTCGCAAGACACCCCCTCGACCCCTCCGCCCCTGATCCTGACCGAGAAGCGCGGCCACATCGCGATCCTCACCCTCAACCGGCCGGACGCCCTGAACGCCCTGGGCGCTCCGGGCGACGGCGATCAGGTGGCGGCCGCCTGCGAGGCGATCAACGACGACCAAGACATCCGCTGCGTGATCCTGACCGGCGCGGGCCGGGCCTTCTCGGCCGGCGGCGACGTCAAGGCGATGAAGGCGCGGGAAGGGGCGTTCGGCGGCAACGGCGTCAAGGTCCGCGACGGTTATCGCAAGAACATCCACCGCATCGTGCGGGCCATCTACGGCCTGGAGGTCCCGTCGATCGCGGCGGTCAACGGCGCGGCCATCGGCCTGGGCTGCGACGTGGCCTGCATGACCGACATCCGCATCGCCGCCGACACCGCCAAGTTCGGCGTCACCTTCCTGAAGCTGGGCCTGATCCCCGGCGACGGCGGGGCCTGGCTGATGCCGCGCACCATCGGCATGAGCCGCGCCGCCGAGCTGCTGTTCACCGGCGACGTCATCGACGCGGCCAAGGCCGCCGAGTGGGGGCTGGTCAGCAAGGCCGTCCCGGCCGACACCCTGATGGACGAGGCCATGGCCCTGGCCACGCGGATCGCCCAGCAGCCGCCCCACGCCCTGCGGATGGGCAAGAGCCTGCTCAAGCACGGCCAGACCGCCAGCTACGACACGCTGATGGAGATGAGCGCCGCGGCCCAGGCCATCGCCCACCACACCGACGACCACATGGAGGGCGTCGACGCCATCCTCGAGAAGCGCCAGCCCAACTTCAGGGGGTCGTGATGGGCAAGGAGGCCAAGGGCGTCTGGGGCCAGCTCTCCGACGGCGAGAGCGACGGCAAGCTGGTGTGGGAGCCGCCCAAGCTGATCTTCCGCGGCGCGGTGCGCGGCATCTACCAGGGTCACGCCCTGCGCGACCTGAAGGTCGAGGGCGATGACCTGGTGCTGACCGACGGCACGCGCTTCACGCTGGAGCCGGGCCAGGCCGACAAGTGGCTGCACGCCATCCAGAACCCGCCCGGCCGGTTGGACAAGCTGGGCGTCAAGGCCGGCCAGACCGTGGTGGTCGAGGCGATCGACGACGCCGAGTTCCTGGACGAGTTGTCGACCCGCGTCGAACCGGTGGAGGCCTACGAGGGCATCGACCTGCTGTTCCTGGGCGTCGAGGACCTGGCCGACTTCGACCAGCTCGAAGACCTGATCGGCGGCCTGGGGCCCAAGGGCGCGATCTGGATCGTCGCCCAGAAGGGCAAGGGCGCGCCGCTGAAGGACGTCGAGATCCTGACCGCCGCCCGCGAGCAGGGCCTGGTCGACACCAAGGTCTGCGCCTTCTCCAAGACCCACACCGCGCTGCGCTTCGTGAAGCGCAAGGGCGAGGCGGTGGTGAAGCCGGCGCCGGCCGAGGACGACGAGGGTTTCGACGGCGACGAGGATTGATCCCACGCCGCTTCGACCCCACGTCCGGGCCATCGGGGAGATCGCCATGAGACACCGCATCGCGCCGCTCTTCGCCTGCCTGATGCTGGTGTCGGCGCCCGCCGTCGCGCGGTCGGCCGAGCCCCTGCGGGAGTCGTTCGACATTGTGGTCCCCAAGGCGGCGTCCCCGGTCGCCGTCGCGGGGCGCGTGCAGCTGCTCTACGAACTGCACCTGACCAATTTCAGCCAGGAGCCGCTGGCGCCCCTGAGCTTGCGGATCACCGATCCCGACACCGGCGCCGTGATCGCCGAGTTCGCGGAAGAGGCCCTGCGGCGACGGCTGGCGACCGTGCCGGCCGGCGGCAAGGACGCGGCGCTCGCCCCGGGCCGCCGCACGGTGGTCTTCGTCGAGCTGGACCTGCCGGCGGGCGGTGTTCCGCGCCGACTGGCCCACGAGGTCGCCTACGCCGCCGGCGAGGCGAGGTTCACGGTCGCGGGGGCGGAGGTGGCGGTTGATGTGACGCCGCCCGTCGTCCTCGGCCCGCCGCTCGCCGGCGGCCCCTGGGTCGCCGTGCACGCCGCCGAATGGCCGCGCGGCCATCGCCGGGTCGGCTACACGGTCGGCGGAAGAATGCGGATTCCCGGCCGGTTCGCGGTCGACTTCGTGCGGGTCGACGACCAGGGGCGGACCACCCACGGTGACAAGGACCGCCCCGCCGACGCCCTGGGCTATGGGGCCGAGGTCCTGGCCGTCGCCGACGCCACGGTGCTGGCCGTCCGCGACGGCATGGCCGAGAGCCCCAGCATCGCGGGCAATCCCAAGCATGCGATCGGCGACGCGGCGGGCGACTATGTGGCGTTGCATCTGCCGGGCGGCCGCGTGGCGTTCTACGAGCATCTGAAGCCGGGCAGCGTTCGGGTGAAGGCCGGTGACAAGGTCCGGCGCGGTCAGGTCCTGGGCGCGCTGGGCTTCACCGGCGACACCACGGGACCGCACCTGCACTTCCACGTCGCCGACGGCGAGACGCCGCTGGGCGGCGAAGGCGTTCCGTTCGCGATCGACCGGTTCACGTTGCTGGGCCGCTATGTCGACATCGGCGGCCTGGGCGCGCGGCCCTGGGATCCCCCGCCGGCGGGGCTGGAGCCGCGCCGCGCCGCCGAATGGCCGGACTCCAACGCGGTCGTCCGGTTCGCGGAGTAGGGCGGCCCCTCGGGTCTCGGCGCGTGACCCCCGCGTGATCCACCTGATGGGGACGGTCGGCGCGGACGGTTAGGCTGGCGGCCTGTCCAGGGTCCAAAGCCGATGACCTTTCCCATGGCGACGGCGTCGTCCGTCCTCCTCGTCGCGAGCCTGAGCGTGCTGCTGGGCGGCCCGCCCGTCACGGCCCAAAACACGGCTCAGGCCGCCGCCAAGACCTGGACGCCGCCGACGCCGCCCGCCGATCTCCAGGCCGCGCTCGACAAGGCGGCCACGGGTTCGCCCGAGGCCCTGACGGCCCTGGCCGACGGCGGCCGCGCCGACGCCCAGGCCTATGCCGGGCTGCTGTTCGTCTTCGGCCGGGGCAAGATCGCGCCGGACCCGCCTCGCGGCTGCGCCTACGCCGCCAAGGCCGCGGAGCAGCGGGCCGACGCCATGCATCTGCGCGCCCGCTGCCTGCAATACGGCCTGGCCGGCGGCGCGCCCGATATCGAGGGCGCCAAGGCCGCCTACACCCGGGCCATGCAACTGGGCTATCCGCAGTCCAAGTGCGCCCTGGGCCAGATGCTGATGGTCGAGCCGGTCTCGGCCGACCGCGGGGTGGCGTTGTGCAAGGAGGCCGCCAAGGCGGGCGACAACGAGGCGCAGCTGGTGCTGGGCTCGGCCTACCTGACCGGCAAGCCGGTGGCCCGCGACCCGGCCGAGGCGCGCAAGTGGTACGAACTGGCCGCCAAGCAGAACCCCCTGCTGGCAGCGCGCAAGCTGGGCGAGTTGTACGCCAGCGGCGAGGGCGGCAAGCGCGACACCAAGAAGGCGATGGAACTGTGGACCGCCGCCGAAAAGGCCGGCGACCAGGCGGCCTGCATCCTGATGGCCGACCAGCTGTTCTCGGAGATGACCGGCGGTCGCAAGCCTGGGCCGGGGACCTATGCGTTCAAGGGCGGCGTGCCGGTCAAGGACATCGAGGTGGTCGAGCTGTGGTACCAGGCGGCGCTCGACCGCGACCCCCGGCCCGAGGTCAAGACCCGCGCCCAGTACGCCCTCAAGCTTCTCGCGAGCTTCAAGACCGCCAACGTGTCGACGAAGAAGCCCAGATAGCCGCGCTGCTTATGTCGCTATATCTAGGGACGTGGACAATTAGACTCACAACTAAAAATTGACTTACAAGCGAGGCGGCGATTTCGCCAAGTCAAAAGGGGGGCGACAATGCCCGACATGACCAGCTGCACCTTCACGGTGAACGACCAGGACGGCGGCGCGGACACGCGCAGTTTCGCGTTCAACACCACCCAGCAGGGCGACAAGTATTCGGTCCTGATCACCAATGACGGCATCGGACCTTACGGGGCCACGCTGAGCACCGGCACGCCCAACGCCACCTTGCCCAGCAACGGGGGCGCGCGCGTCAAAGCGACCGGAACGCTGAGCCTGCTGTTCGACAGCGCCAACGACAAGAACGTGGTGATCGCCTTCACGGGGACGCTCAACACCACCCATTCGACCAGCATGCAGAGCGTGGTCATCGCCAGCTTCGACTGATCCCCGATCGGGCGCGCGCGGTGCGCGCGTCCTCTTCGGGTCAGGCCGCTTCGCGCGCCTTGGCCGGCGCCTTGGCCTTCGAGAACTCCATCGTGCCGTCGTCCACCTTGCCGTAGCGCAGGGCCACCAGGTCCAGAGCGTAGTTCTGGTGCACCTTCCACGGCGTCTTGGCGCCCTGCTTGGGCAGGATCTTCAGGGCGCGCTGGACGTAGCCCGACGAGAAGTCCAGCCAGGGCTCGATCTCCATCTGCCCTTCGGGCAGGCGCGGCGTGCAGATGCGCGTGCCCGTGCGGTCCATGTGGTTGAGCAGGCGGCAGACATATTCGGCCGTCAGGTCGGCCTTCAGCGTCCAGCTGGCGTTGGTGTAGCCGAAGGTCGAGGCCAGGTTCGGCACGTCGCTGAACATCATGCCCTTGTAGCTGGTGGTCTCGTGCGGGGCGATCTTCCGGCCGTCGACCACCACCTCCATCTCGCCCAGCAATTGCATGCGCAGGCCCGTGGCGGTGACGATGATGTCGGCGTCCAGGCTGGCGCCCGACTTCAGCTTTAGGCCGGTTTCGGTGAAAGTCTCGATCTGGTCGGTGACCACCGACGAGGTCCCGGCCTTCAGGGAGTCGAACAGGTCGGCGTCCGGCACCAGGCACAGTCGCTGGTCCCACGGATTATAGCGCGGCGTGAAGTGGGTCTCGATGTCGTAGTCGGGGCCCAGGTGCTCGCGCACCAGGCCCAGCAGCCGCTCCTTGGTCTTCTCGGGCTTCTTGCGGGCGATGTTGAAGAACAGCAGCTGCATGCCGACGTTCTTCCAGCGGGTGATGTTGTAGGCGGTCATGGCCGGCAGCTTGGCGCGCAGCCAGTTGGCGACCCCGTCCTCGGCCGGGCGCGAGACCACATAGGTCGGCGAGCGCTGCAGCATGGTCACGTGGCCGGCGGCCTTGGCCATTTCCGGCACCAGGGTCACGGCCGTGGCGCCGCTGCCGATCACCACCACCTTCTTGCCGGCGTAGTCCAGGTCCTCGGGCCACAGCTGCGGGTGGACGATCCGGCCCTGGAACCGCTCGACGCCGGGGAAGTCGGGCGTGTAGCCAGCGTCGTAGTTGTAGTAGCCGCTGCACATCGACAGGAAATTGCAGCTGACCTTCACGGGCTTGCCGTCGCTCTCGGCCTCGACGGTCCAGGTCGCGGTCTCGGACGACCAGCTGGCCCTCTTGACCTTGCAGCCATAGCGGATGTGGCGGTCGATGCCGTTCTCGGCGGCGGTCTCGCGGACATAGTTCAGGATCGACGGGCCGTCGGCGATGGCCTTGGCCTCGCGCCACGGCTTGAAGGCGTAGCCCAGGGTGTACATGTCGCTGTCGGAGCGGATGCCCGGATAGCGGAACAGGTCCCAGGTGCCGCCCATCGCGGCGCGCGCCTCGAGGATGGCGTAGGTCTTCTTCGGACTGTCGCGTTGCAGGTGGTAGGCCGCGCCGATGCCCGACAGGCCCGCGCCCACGATCAGTACGTCGAAATGCTCGATGGCCATCGTGCCTCCACCCTGAAGTTCACCCGGTCCGGTGGTCCGGACGCTCGCGTATGTGAACATTGTTCACCAGCAAACGACCGTTTAGGCCGTCCGTCAACCGCGGTGCGCAGGGGCCGTGCACTTGTGCGTGTCCCCATCGGACGCACGGAGCCTGAGTTGGGGACACGCACAAGTGCATGGCCCCCCGGCTTTTCATTGCAAACAGGTGTTCGAGCCGCGTATGCGGTCTCCCCATGTCCCTGCGCGACTTCGGCGTGCTGGTCCTGGTCTGTCTGGTCTGGGCCTGCAACAACATCATCTCCAAGATCGTGGTCGCCCATTGGGGCGTGCCGCCGCTGTTCTATGCGGCGGTGCGTTTCGCCATCGTCGCGGCGGTGACCCTGCCGTGGCTGCTGCCCGCGCCGCGTCCGACCTGGCGGATCGTGACCGTGGGCCTGCTGATGGGAGCGGGCAATTTCGCCCTGCTGTTCATGGGCTTCAAGACCGCCTCGCCCTCGGCCTCGGCGGTGGTGATCCAGCTGGGCGTGCCGTTCACGACCATCCTGTCGATGCTGATGCTGGGCGAGAAGGTGCGCTGGAAGCGCGGCCTGGGCATCGCCCTGACCCTGTCGGGCGCGGTGGTGGTGATGTGGAACCCGCACGGCCTGCAGCTGTCGCCGGGCCTGTGGTTCATCGTCGCCTCGGCCTTCACCGGCTCGCTGGGCGCGGTGATGATGAAGCAGATCGAGGGGGTCAAGCCGCTGCAGTTCCAGGCCTGGGTCGGCGCCACTTCGGTCGCGCCCCTGGCCCTGATGAGCCTGGCCGGCGAGCCGGGCGGTCCCGGCCTGGCCCTGGCGGCCGGCTGGCCGTTCGTGGCGGCGGTGGTGTTCTCGGCCCTGGTGGTCTCGGTCCTGGCCCACACGGCCTATTACGGCCTGATCCAGCGTCATGACGCCAACCTGGTCGCGCCGTTGACCCTGATGACCCCGCTGATGACCATTGGCCTGGGCGTCCTGATCACGCACGATCATTTCGACGTCCGGATGGGAATCGGCACGCTCCTCGCGCTAGTGGGTGTGCTGATCATCGCCCTGCGCAAGAACCAGGTGATGCCGCTGCTGATGCTGACCAGGAACCGCTCTCAATGATGGTGATCGACGCCCCGTCGCCGAACTTCGACGCGCGCAAGTCCGTGCCCGATTGCGTCATCCTGCACTATACCGGCATGGAGACCGGCCCGGCCGCCCTGGCGCGGCTGTGCGATCCGGAGGCCAAGGTCTCGTCCCACTACCTGGTCGAGGAGGATGGCCGGGTCTTCCGCCTGGTGCCCGAGGAGCGCCGCGCCTGGCACGCCGGGGCCGCCTTCTGGAAGGGCGTCAAGGACATCAACTCGGCCTCGATCGGCATCGAGATCGTCAATCCCGGCCACGAGTTCGGCTACCGCCCGTTCCCGGACGCCCAGATCGCCGCGGTGATCAACCTGCTGGCCGACGTCCGCTCGCGCTGGACGATCGACGACGACATGATCATCGGCCATTCCGACATCGCCCCCGGCCGCAAGATCGACCCGGGCGAGCTGTTCCCCTGGAAGCGTCTGGCCGAGGCCGGCCATGGCCTGTGGGTCGAGCCGCCGCCGTCGCCCGGCGCGCCGCTGGGCCAGGGCGAGGAGGGGACCGGCGTGTTCGCGCTTCAGGCCGGCCTGACCCGCCTGGGCTACAACTGCGCGCCGTCGGGCAAGTACGACGAGTGGACCGCGACCGTGGTCGCCGCCTTCCAGCGTCACTGGCTGCAGGCCCGCTTCGACGGCGTGGCCGACGGCGAGACCCGGGCGCGGCTGGTGGCCCTGCTGCGGGCCGCCGGCTGATGCATCCGGCCAAGCCGTTCCACGTCGACGACCGCGAGACGCTGCTGGCCTTCTTCCGGGCCAATCCGTTCGTGACGATCGCGGCGGCGGTGGGCGGTCGCCCGTTCACGGCCCAGGCGCCGGTGGTGGTGCGCGAGCTGGACTTCGGCGAGGTGGCCCTGGACTTCCACCTCTCGCGCGGCAACGCCCTGGCGCCGTTCGTGGTCGCTGGCTTCCGCGCCGTGGCCCTGGCGACCGGGCCGGACGCCTATGTCAGCCCCGACTGGTACGGAAGCGAGGACCAGGTCCCGACCTGGAACTACGTCTCGGCCGAGGCCGAGGGCCTGGTCGCGCCGCTCAGCGACGCCGAGTTCGTGAGCTTGCTCGACGACCTCTCGGCCCAGGAGGAGGCGCGCCTCGCGCCCAAGACGCCCTGGACCCGCGACAAGATGAGCCCCGGCCGCTTCGAGACCATGATGCGCGGCATCATCGGCTGCCGGCTCAGCGTCGAGCGGCTGGAAGGGACGTGGAAGCTGTCGCAGAACAAGACCGCCGCCGACCGCGCCGGCGTGGTCAAGGCGCTGGGCAAGCATCCGGTCGCGGGACTGATGAAGACGCACAACGCTTGACCCCGGAGCCCCGGAGCGTCACTTAGGCCCCGGACCAGATGGTCGGGCGGCCGCGGCATCCTTGGATGTCGAGGAAAGTCCGGGCTCCACGGTGACAAGGCGGCGGGTAACGCCCGCCGGGAGCGATCCCAGGGATAGCGCCACAGAAAGCAAACCTCCTCCCTACGGGGCGGGAAGGGTGAAAGGGTGGGGTAAGAGCCCACCGCGGACCTGGCAACAGGGACGGCATGGCAAGCCCCGCCTGGAGCAAGACCGAATAGGGACCCCGCGCCGGCCTCGCGTCGGATAGGCCGTCACTGGCTGAGAGGGTCCGGGTAGGTCGCGAGAACCGTCCAGCGATGGGCGGTCCAGAGGAATGGCCGTCTCGCGGTCGTCTTTCTTTCGGGAGGGGCGGGCGTCAGACAGAACCCGGCTTACAGACCATCTGGTCCATTGATCCCCGTGGCGGGGATCGCGAAAAAGTGGGTTCCGGCCCCACTTCTCCCCAAGACGTCGACAGCGCGGCCATGGGTTCCCTTGTCCGCAAGGGCCTCGCGCAGAGTCTAGCGCGCGCCAATTCTTAACAAGTTCCATGTATGTTCTGTGGATAGATTCTGAGGCTCTGTGAAAGAGCTCCGTGACACCTTTGTTTTGACGGCCAAACGGCCGTTGGTGTCATTGTGTCCCAATCAATCCCATGTTAACCCACTTCTGCCGGAGCGATCGTGGCAGGGCGTCCGGCGGCGGGCTTAAACAGGGGTAGGCGAGGTGTTTCTCTCGACGTTCGAGAAGCAGCTGGACAGCAAGCGGCGCATCGTTGTGCCGCAGGACTTCCGCGCCGCGCTCTCGGGTCCGTTCGACGGGATCTTCTGCTTCCCCTCCATCGAGGCCGATTGCCTCGAGGCTGGCGGAAAAAGCCTGTTTGATCGTTACCAGGGCGTGATCGACGAGCTGCCGTTCGGCGATCCGCTGCGCTCGGCGCTGGAGACCAGCGTCCTGGGCGGCATGGCGCGGCTGTCGTTCGACACCGCCGGCCGGATCACGCTGCCCGACACCCTGTGCGAGATGTTCGGCCTGACCGACTGGGTCGCGGTGGTCGGCCTGGGCGAGCGGTTCCAGATCTGGTCGCGCGAGGCCTTCCAGGCCCACCGCGCCGCCCAGCGCGAACTGGCCCGCGACGGCCTGGCCGCCATGCGCGCCCAACAGCGCACCGCCCGGATCGGGGGCGTGGCGTGAGCGATCTCGAAGCCCTTCCGGAGCCCGGCGCGCCGCACGTCTCGGTGCTGCTCGACGAAGTGGTCGGCGCCCTGGCCTCGGGCCCCGGCGACATGGTCATCGACGGCACCTTCGGGGCCGGCGGCTACACCCGCGCCATTCTCGCCACGGGCGCTTCGGTCACCGCTTTCGACCGCGATCCCAGCGTCCAGCGTTTCACGGGCGAATTCGCCGCGACGGATGGTCGCTTTCGTCTAATTCAGGACCGCTTTTCGCAAATCACCGAGTATTTCGAGGATGCGTCGCTGGACGGCGTCACCCTGGATCTTGGCGTTTCCTCCATGCAGCTCGACGAGGCTGAGCGCGGCTTCTCCTTCATGCGCGACGGTCCGCTGGACATGCGCATGGGCGCCGACGGCCCGACCGCCGCCGATCTGGTCAACGAACTGGATCAGGTCGAGCTGGCCCGCATCCTCTACGTCTACGGCGAGGAGCACGCCTCGCGCCGCATCGCCAGCTTCATCGTCAAGCGCCGGGGCGAGCGTCCGTTCACCCGCACCCTGGACCTGGCCCACGTGATCGAGCGCGCTCTGGGCGGCCGCAAGGGCGCCAAGGTCCATCCCGCCACCCGTTCGTTCCAGGGCCTGCGGATCGCGGTCAACGCCGAGCTGGAAGAGCTGGAGGCGGGCCTCGTGGCCGCCGAGCGCGTGCTGAAGCCGGGCGGTCGCCTGGCGGTGGTCACCTTCCATTCGCTGGAAGACCGCATCGTCAAGAATTTCCTGGCCGAGCGGGCCGGCCGCACGCCCGGTGGGTCGCGTCACCTGCCGCCGGTCGAGGCCGGCGCCCCGCCAAGCTTCCAGCTGATCTCGTCCAAGGCCATCGCGCCCGGCGAAGCCGAGCTGGCGGTCAATCCGCGCGCCCGGTCCTCCAAGCTGCGCGCCGCCGTGCGCACGACGGCTCCCGTGTGGAGCGCCGCATGAGCCTGGCGAGCATCTTCGACCGCCGCGTGCGGGGCTTCCGGGTCGTCGAGCTGGTCTGCCTGACCATCCTGCTGATCCTGGTCCTGGGCGTCTACATGGCCAAGACCTTCGCCGGCCGCGAGCGCGCCCAGATCGCCTCGGTCGAGGAGCAGATCGTCGACGAGAAGGCCCGCGTCCGCCTGCTCAAGGCCGAGGTCGCGTTCCTGGAGCAGCCGCGCCGCATCGAGCAGTACGCCCTGCAGCTGGGGCTGGCTCCGATCAGCCCCGAGCACGAGACCACCGAGGACGCCCTGATCGACGTCGCGCGCCACGCCCCGGCCGCCCACGCCCCGGCCTCGCCGACGGCGGCGGTGAACAACGAGGCGGCCTCGGCCGAGGCGCCCGAGGCGACGCCCGACGACTATCCGGCCCCCGAGCTTTCTACGAGCCAACCCGCTTCGGCGGAGGTTCCGCGATGAGCCTCGCCAATCTCGCCCCCGGCGGCGCGCCCGCGGCCTGGCGCTGGCTGATCGAACGGGTCTGGCGGCTGGAGCACGCCTTCGAGCGCTCGCGCGCCGCCGCCCGTCCCGAAGACGACACCCGCATCCGCATCTTCTTCGTCATGGCCATCTTCGGCCTGGCCTTCACCGTGCTGGCCCTGGGCGCGACCTGGGCGGCGGTGTTCTCCAAGGTGGGCGGCAACGGCTATCTGGCCTCGACCGACGGGGCGCGGGGCGACCTGGTCGACCGCAACGGCCAGCTGCTGGCCGTCGACCTGACCCACTACGCCCTCTACATCGACCCCAAGGACGTCTGGGACGCCAAGGCCACGCGCAAGGCCCTGGCCAAGGCCCTGCCCGACGTGCCGGCCAAGCGCCTGGACCAGGCGGTGTTCTCGGATCGCCGCAGCTTCGTGGTCGGCGGCATGACCCCGGCCGAGAAGGACGCGATCTTCGACCTGGGCCTGCCGGGCGTCGAGTTCGAGGAGCAGGCCCGCCGGGTCTATCCTCTGGGCTCCAGCGCCGCCCACTTCATCGGCTTCGTCGACAAGGGCGGCAAGGGCCTGTCCGGCGCCGAGAAGGCCCTGGACAAGTCGGTGCGCGAGGCCTCGGCCAAGGGGCCGGACGGCGCGATCCCGCTGTCGATCGACCTGCGCGTCCAGGCCGCTCTCGAGGACGAGGTCCGCAAGGCCGCGATCGAGTTCCAGGCCAAGGACGCGGTGGGTATCGTCACCAACGTCCACACCGGCGAGATCCTGGGCCTGACCAGCTTCCCGGACTACGACCCGAACCAGCTGAACCAGGCGTCCAGCGAGCAGATGACCAATCACGCCGCCGCCTCGGTCTACGAGATGGGCTCGACGTTCAAGGCCTTCACCGTGGCCATCGGCCTGGACACCGGCGCGGCCACCCCGGCCTCGACCTTCGACGCCCGCGAGCCTTTCAAGCTGGGCTACCGGACGATCCACGACTTCCACGCCACCCGCCGGATCCTGACCCTGGTCGAGGTCTTCCAGGAGTCGTCCAACATCGGCACGGCCATCCTGGCCGAGCGGATCGGCGGCCCGCGACTGAGCCACTATTTCAACGCCCTGGGCCTGACCCGCCCGGCCAAGGTCGAGCTGCTGGAGTCGGCCCGTCCGCTGACGCCGAAGAAGTGGGACGACGACGCGGTGGCCTCCACCTCGTTCGGGCACGGCATCAACGTCTCGCCCCTGGCGCTCGCTCAAGCGATGGGCGCGCTGCTGAACGGCGGCACGCTGCAGCCGCTGACCATCCACAAGATGGCCCAGGGCGTGCGTCCCGAAGGCCCGCGCGCGGTCTCGGAAGAGACCTCGATGCAGATGCTGCGGATCATGCGCGCCAACGTCACCGGCGGCAGCGGCAAGTCGGCCAACATCCCGGGCCTGTCGGTCGGCGGCAAGACCGGCACCGGCGAGAAGTACGATCCGGCGATCCGGGGCTATAACCACCAGCGCCAGGTCTCGTCGTTCGCGGCCGTCTTCCCGACCGAGGGCTCGCTCGAGGCCGATCGCTATTTCGTGCTGGTGCTGCTGGACGAGCCCAAGGGCAACGCCAAGACCCATGGCTTCTCGACCGGCGGCTGGGTGTCCGCGCCGGCCGCCGGCCGTGTTATCGACCGCATCGCCCCGTTCCTCGGCGTCCGCCGGCAGACCGACATCTTCACCGTGGCCCAGAAGCCGCAAGCCGCTTCGGAGGCGGGACTTTGAGCAAGACCCTTTCACAGATCCTGAACCGGCCGTGCGAGGTCGATCCCGTGATCACCGGGGTCACCGCCGACAGCCGCAAGGTGCGTGAAGGGTTCCTGTTCGCGGCCCTGCCGGGCAGCAAGGCCGACGGCCGCAGCTTCATCCCCGGCGCGATCGCCTCGGGCGCGGCCGCCGTGCTGGCGCCGGACGACGTCGAGGGCCTGTCGGTCCCGGCCGTCCACGCCGGCGACTTGCGCCGCGCCTACGCCCTGGCCGCCGCCCAGTTCTGGGCCGAGCAGCCGGAGACCTGCGTGGCGGTGACCGGCACCAACGGCAAGACCTCGGTGGCCGGCTTCGCCCGTCAGATCTACGCCCGGCTGGGCCGCAAGGCCGCCAGCATGGGCACCCTGGGCGTCGTGGTCAGCGCGCCGGGCGTTCCGGACCAACAGTTGACCCCGCCGGGCCTGACCACGCCGGACGCCGCCGACGTCGCCGAGATGATGGCCAAGCTGGCGGGCATGGGCGTCACCCACCTGGCCGTCGAGGCCTCGTCGCACGGCATCGACCAGCGCCGCCTGGACGGCGTGCGCCTGGCCGCCGCCGGCTTCACCAACTTCACCCAGGACCACCTGGACTATCACGGCACCATGGGCTGCTACCGGGCGGCCAAGCTGCGGCTGTTCGAGACCCTGCTGCCGCGCGCCCGCACCGCCGTGCTGAACGCCGACAGCGACGCCTTCCCGGCCTTCGCCTCGGCCGCCGTCACGTCCGGCCAGACGATCCTGTCGGTCGGCCACGAAGGGCAGGGGCTGACGCTGGTCTCGCGCACGCCCGTGCCGCAGGGCCAGCGCCTGAAGATCGCCGCCCAGGGCCGCGAGTTCGACGTGCTGCTGCCGCTGGCCGGTGATTTCCAGGCCTCCAACGTGCTGGTCGCGGCGGGTCTGGTCCTGGCCACCGGCGAGGACCTCGACGCGACGATCGCCGCGCTTGAACACCTCGAGGGCGCGGCCGGCCGGCTGCAGCGGGTCGGGACCGGCGCGCGCGGCGGCGAGGCCTATGTCGACTACGCCCACACCCCCGACGGACTGGAGACCGTGCTGGCGGCCCTGCGTCCTCACACGCGCGGCAAGCTAATCGTGGTGTTCGGGGCCGGCGGCGACCGCGACCGCGGCAAGCGTCCCCTGATGGGCGAGATCGCCGCGCGCCTGGCCGACGTGGCGATCGTCACCGACGACAATCCCCGCTCGGAAGAGCCCGGCTCGATCCGCGCCGCCATCCTGGCTGCGGCGCCGGGCGCGAAGGAGTACGGCGACCGCCGCGAGGCCATCCGGGTCGGCGCATCGCTGCTGGCCGACGGCGACGTGCTGGTGGTGGCCGGCAAGGGCCACGAGCAGGGCCAACTGGTGGCCGGCGTGAACCATCCGTTCGACGACGTGACCGAAACCGCCCAGGCGCTGGAGGCGGCTCATGTCTAGCGCGCTCTGGACCGCCCACGAGATCGCCGCCGCCACCGGCGGCCAGGTGCTGGCCGACTTCGAGGCCACCGGCGTGTCGATCGACAGCCGCAGCATCGAACCCGGCGACCTGTTCGTGGCCCTGACCGGCGCGCGGGACGGCCATGAGTTCGTCGTCCAGACCGCCGACAAGGGAGCGGCTGGGGCGCTGATCTCCAAGCCCGTCGCGGTTCCGGCGGTGCTGGTCGAGGACACCTTCATGGCGCTGGAGCGCCTGGGCGTCGCCGCCCGTGAGCGCGCGCCCCAAGTTCGGCGCGGCGCGGTGACCGGCTCGGTCGGCAAGACCAGCGTCACCCGCGCCGTCGAGGCGGGCCTGCGCCGGGCGGGCAAGGCCCACGCCTCGGTCAAGTCGTACAACAACCACATCGGCGTGCCGCTGACCCTGGCCCGCATGCCCCGCGACACCCAGCGGGCGGTGTTCGAGGTCGGCATGAACCACGCCGACGAGATCGTGCCGCTGTCGAACTTCATCCGGCCGCACGCCGTCGCGATCACCACCGTGGGCCCGGTCCACCTGGAGAACTTCGCCGACGGCGAGGAGGGCGTCGCCCGCGCCAAGGCCGAGATCTTCGCGGGCATCGAGCCCAACGGCGTGGCCGTGCTGAACGCCGACAACCCCTGGTTCCCGCTGCTGAAGGCCGAGGCCGAGAAGGCCGGCGCCCAGGTCTGGAGCTTCGGCACGGGCAAGGGCGTCACCGCCCAGCTGACCGTGTTCGCCGCCGGCGCCAACGGCGCCGAGATCACCGCCGTGCTGCGCGGCGAGACCCTTCATTTCCCGATCCTGCAGACCGGCGTGCACTGGGGGCTCAACAGCCTGTGCGTGCTGCTGATGCTGGAGGCCCTGGACGTCGACCGCGAGACCGCCCTGGCGGCGCTGGCCGAGTTCGAGCCGATCGAAGGCCGCGGCGCCGAGAAGACCGTCCATGTGCCGGGCGGGACCTTCACCCTGGTCGACGAGAGCTACAACGCCAACCCCGTCTCGATGCAGGCCGCCCTGGCCACCCTGGGCGCGCGCAAGGTCGCCGGCCGGCGCATCGTGGCCCTGACCGACATGCTGGAGTTGGGCCCGACGAGCGCCCGTTTCCACGGCGACCTGGCCACGCCGATCGCCGCCGCGGACATCGATCTGGTGTTCTGCGCCGGACCGTTAATGAAATCTTTATGGGAAGCGCTTCCGCCGACTCGGCGAGGCGCGTACGCCCAGACTGCCGCCGAACTCGCGCCCCAGGTCGCTTCGGCGATGCGGCCGGGGGACGTGGTGATGGTGAAGGGATCGAACGGATCGAAGGCAGGGGCCGTGGCCGCCGCCTTGGGCGCGCTCGACCTCCAGGGACAGGGCTGATGCTGTATTTCCTCTATACTTGGCTCTCGCAGGGCGGGCACGAGCACGTTCCGGTCCTCAACCTGCTGAAATACCTGACCTTCCGCACCGGCATGTCGATGCTGACGGCCTATGTCGTGGCCGTGGCGATGGGCTCGCGCTTCATCCGCTGGATGAAGGCCAAGCAGGGCAAGGGCCAGCCGATCCGCACGGACGGCATCGCCCGCCACGTCACCGAGAAGGCCGGCACGCCCACCATGGGCGGCTTCATGATCTTGGCCGGCCTGTTCGTCGGCTCCCTACTGTTCGCCGACCTGCGCAACGTCCACGTCTGGGTGGTGCTGGGCATCACCGCGGCCTTCGGCGTGCTGGGCTTCATGGACGACTACGCCAAGGTCACCAAGCAGACGACCGCCGGCCTCTCCAGCGGCCAGAAGCTGATCGCCCAGTTCATCGTCTCGATCCTGGCGGCCGTGGCGCTGATCGTCTTCGCGCCCAAGTCGCCGTCGACGGCCGGCCTGGAGACCTCGGTGGTCTTCCCGATCCTGAAGAACCTGGTGATCAATCTGGGCTGGTTCTACGTGGCCTTCGCCGCCTTCACGATCGCCGGCTTCTCCAACGCGGTGAACCTGACCGACGGGCTGGACGGCCTGGCCATCGTGCCGGTGATGTTCGCCGCCTCGACCTTCGGCCTGATCGCCTACCTGGTGGGCAACTTCAAGTTCGCCGACTATCTGAACCTGCACTTCGTGCCCGGCGTCGGCGAGCTGGCCGTGGTCTGCGGCGCGATCATCGGCGGGGGCATGGGCTTCCTCTGGTACAACGCCCCGCCGGCCAAGATCTTCATGGGCGACACCGGCTCGCTGGCCCTGGGCGGCGCGCTGGGCGCGATCGCCGTCTGCGCCAAGCACGAGCTGGTGCTGGGCATCGTCGGCGGCCTGTTCGTGGCCGAGGCGCTGAGCGTGATGATCCAGGTCGCCTACTTCAAGCGGACCGGCAAGCGCGTCTTCCTGATGGCGCCGATCCACCACCATTTCGAGAAGCTTGGCTGGGCCGAGAGCACTGTCGTGGTCCGTTTCTGGATCGTGTCGATGATGCTCAGCTTCGTCGGCCTCGCCACCCTGAAGCTGAGATAGGAGAGGGCGCGCCATGATCCCGGTCCGCGGTTTCGAGGGCAAGACCGTCGCCGTGTTCGGCTTGGGCCGGACGGGGCTGACGGCCGCGCGCGCGCTGATCGCCGGCGGGGCCAAGGTGGCGCTGTGGGACGAGAAGCCCGCCAGCCGCGAGCTGGCGGTCGCCGAAGGCTTGAACGTGGTCGACCTGTCGACCGCCGACTGGAGCCAGTTCGCGGCCCTGATGCTGTCGCCGGGCGTGCCGCTGACCCATCCCAAGCCGCACTGGACGGTCGGCAAGGCCAAGGCCGCCGGGGTCGAGGTGCTGGGCGACATCGAGCTGTTCGCCCGCACGGTGAACGCCGCGCCCGAGCACAAGAAGCCCAAGATCATCGCCATCACCGGCACCAACGGCAAGTCGACCACGACCGCCCTGATCGGCCACCTGTGCCGCCAGGCCGGGCGCGACACCCGGGTGGGCGGCAATATCGGCGAGGGCGTGCTGGGCCTGGAGGACATGCACGGCGGCGCGGTCTACGTGCTGGAGCTGTCTTCGTACCAGTTGGACCTGACCTCGAGCCTCAAGCCCGACGCCGTGGTGCTGCTGAACATCTCGCCCGACCACCTGGACCGTCATGGCGGCATGGACGGCTACATCGCCGCCAAGCGCCGAATCTTCCTGAACCAGGGCAAGGGCGACACCGCGATCATCGGCGTCGACGATCCGTGGTGCCAGCAGATCTGCACCGAGATCACCGCCGCCAACCGCCGCACCATCTGGCCGATCAGCGCCGGCAAGGCCATGGGCCGGGGCGTCTACGCCCTGCAGGGCGTGCTGTACGACGCCACCGGCGAGCGGGTGACCGAGATGGTCGATCTTCTTCGCGCCCGCAGCCTGCCGGGCCGCCACAACTGGCAGAACGCCGCGGCCGCCTACGCCGCCGCCCGCGCCCTGGGCATCCCGCCGCACCAGGCCGTCGACGGCCTGATGAGCTTCCCGGGCCTGGCCCACCGGATGGAGACGGTCGGCAAGATCGGCAAGGTCCGCTTCGTCAACGACAGCAAGGCCACCAACGCCGACGCCGCCCGCCAGGCGATGTCGTCCTATCCCAAGTTCTACTGGATCGCCGGCGGCGTCGCGAAAGCCGGCGGCATCGACGACCTGACCGACCTGTTCCCGCGCGTCGCCACCGCCTACCTGATCGGCCAGGCGGCCGAGGACTTCGGCGGGACCCTGGAGGGCAAGGCCCCGGTGCGCCAGTGCGGCGACATCGAGACCGCCGTCGCCGCCGCCTATGCCGACGCCGCGGCGTCCGGCGAGGAGGCCATCGTCCTGCTGTCGCCCGCCTGCGCCTCGTTCGACCAGTTCGCCGATTTCGAGCAACGGGGCGAGGCGTTCCGCGCGGCGGTCAACGGGCTGGGCAAGGCTCCGGCGGCCAAGAGGGCCTAGTCTTGCGCGACTAACACTTGCCCCCTACGGGCCTTCGGCCGTCTTCCCCCAGAGGGGGAAGAGGACGCCGCGCTTTCTTCGTCCTCCGCCCCCTCGCCGCGACAGGCGGCGAAGCCGCCAGGTGGGGGCAAGTTCGAGTCCATTCGCCACACTGTCCGCAAGCTCCGCCGCAACACTCGCTTAACCCTAAACTCCGACCCTCCGGCCATGACGTTCCAGACCACCCACGCCTTCGCCCGCACCGACCGTTCGCGGCTCGGCGTCTGGTGGTGGACGACCGATCGCTGGCTGCTGGGCGCCACCGCGATCCTGGTCACCGTGGGCGTGCTGCTGTCGTTCGCCTCAAGCCCGGCCGCCGCCGCGCGGATCGGCCTGGACGACCAGTTCCACTTCGCCGTGCGCCAGTGCGTGTTCGGTCTGGGCGCGGCCTTCATCGTGCTGTCGGTGTCGATGCTCAGCCCCAAGGGCATCCGGCGCTCGGCCTTCTTCATCTACCTGGCGGCCATCGGCGTCATGGCGGCCCTGCCGTTCATCGGCCACAGCGCCAAGGGCGCGGCCCGCTGGCTGCTGATCGGCGGCTTCACCTTCCAGCCGTCCGAATTCATGAAGCCGGCCCTGATCGTGCTGGTCTCCTGGATGTTCGCCGAGGGCCAGAAGGGCGAGGGCGTGCCGGGCGTGTCGATCGCCTTCTTCCTCTATTTCGTCGCCGTCGCCCTGCTGCTGATCCAGCCCGACGTCGGCCAGACCGTGCTGATCACCATCGCCTTCGGCGCCGCCTTCTGGATGGCCGGGGTGCCGATCTCGTGGATCATGGGCCTGGGCGCCGTCGCGGTCGGCGGGCTGATGTCGACCTATTTCCTGTTCGACCACGTCCATGCCCGGGTGCAGAAGTTCCTCAGCCCCGACCAGGCCGACACCCACCAGATCACCCGCGCCGCCGAGGCCATCCACGCCGGCGGCCTGTTCGGGCGCGGCCCGGGCGAGGGCGTGATGAAGCGACACGTGCCCGACCTGCACACCGACTTCATCTACTCGGTCGCCGCCGAGGAATACGGCCTGGTGTTCTCGCTGGCCCTGATCACCCTGTTCGCCTTCATCGTGGTGCGCGGGCTCTACAAGGCCATGAAGCTGACCGACACCTTCGAGCAGGTGGCCGCCTCGGGCCTGTTCGTGCTGGTGGGCCAGCAGGCCTTCATCAACGTGGCCGTGAACCTCAACATGATCCCGACCAAGGGCATGACCTTGCCCTTCATCTCGTATGGCGGCTCGTCGATGCTGGCCATGGGCCTGACGCTGGGCATGGCCCTGGCGTTGACGCGCAAGCGTCCGGGGGCCTATGGCGGGGCGGGAGAGTTCGATCAGGCGGGGGCCCTGGGATAAGCTCTCCAGAGGAGAGCCGCCTTGCCCGTCATTCGCTCGCGTTTCGGAGCCGTATCTCAATGAGCAAGCTGGCAGTCGTCGCCGCCGGGGGCACCGGCGGGCACCTGTTCCCCGCCCAGGCCCTGGCCGAGACCCTGGCCGGGCGCGGCTGGCGCATCGTGCTGGCCACCGACGAGCGCGGCGCGCTGTACGCCGACAAGTTCCCCGCCGAGGAGCGCCTGGCGCTGTCGGCCGCCACCGCCAAGGCCGGCGACATCATCGGCATGGCCAAGGCCGGCCTCACGGTCTGGCAGGGCGTGAACCAGGCCAAGGCCGCCTTCAAGCGACTGGACCCGGCGGTCGTCGTCGGCTTCGGCGGCTATCCCGCCCTGCCGGCCCTGCTGGCCGCCGTGGGCCAGAAGCGCGCGACGGTGATCCACGAGCAGAACGCGGTGCTGGGCCGCGTGAACCGCTACCTGGCTCCCAAGGTCAACGAGGTGGCCTGCGCCTTCCCGACGCTGGAGCTGGCCAAGCCGGCCGTGAAGGCCCGCGTCCACGTAGTGGGCAATCCCGTGCGGCCGCCCGTGCGCGCGCTCTACGACGTGCCCTACCTGCCGCCCGAGGTGCAGCTGCGCATCCTGGTCACCGGCGGCAGCCAGGGCGCGCGCCTGCTGTCCGAACTAATCCCCGAGGCCGTCGCCAAGCTGCCCGAGGACTTGCGCGGTCGCCTGAAGGTGTTCCAGCAGGCCCGCGCCGAGAGCATGGAGGGCGCCCGCAAGACCTATCGCAACGCCATGGTCGAGTGCGAGGTCGCGCCGTTCTTCCGCGACATGGCCGGCTATCTGCGCCAGGCCCACCTGGTGATCGGCCGCTCCGGCGCCTCGACCTGCACCGAGCTGGCCGTGGCCGGCCGGCCGTCGATCCTGATCCCGCTGAAGATCGCCGCCGACGACCACCAGCGTTTCAACGCCCGCCAGCTGGAAGAGGCCGGCGCCGCCGCCGTGTGCCTGGAAGACGAACTGACCGTCGACGCCATGGCCGGCGCTTTGAACGCCCTCCTCAAGGACCCTGAACGCCTGGGCCGCATGGCGGCGGGCGCGCGGTCGGTCGCCAAGCCGAACGCGGCCGAGGAGCTGGCGGACCTCGTGGAGAAGACGGCGCGCTAAGGCTCGGCGCCCGTCGCGATCAGCGGCCGGCCGATCTTCACCGCCTCTTCGACATTCGTCGCCACCGCCACGCCCGCATAAGGCCGCCAGCCGTCACAGACGACCTTGGCCACCGCCTCATCCGCGCTCCCCGCCGGGATCGCCGCCGCTGGCCGCAAGTCTCCGCTGACGGGACCCTCCTTGCCGCCCACCCGCACGCTGGAGAAGCCGGCGTGGGCGATGGTGCGGGCGTCGCAGTCGAGGACCTCGTAGCGCCAGCCGCCCCAGAAGGCCTCGGTCCCGGCGGTGAAGCCTTCCTCGGTTACCTGCAGCACGCGCAGCTTGGCGACGCGGCCCGTCCAGGCGACGCCGCTCATGTCCACGAAGGCGGCGAAGCGGCCGACGTCGGCCAAGCGCAGTTCCAGCGGCGCAGAAGCCGGGGCCTGCGCCAGGGAAGGCGAGGCGAGGGCGGTCAAGGCGCCGACCAGCCCGGCCACGCTTCGTCCCAGACGGAAATCCACGCGATCTGCACCAAACATCCCGTTTCACCCCGTCGCCAAATCGTCTAATCGAGCCAGATGATCCAGCGTCGACGACCCGTCCCCTTCGAACTCGGCCCCGTGCACTTCATCGGCATCGGCGGCATCGGCATGTCCGGCATCGCCGAGATCATGATCCGCATCGGCTACACCGTGCAGGGCAGCGACGCCAAGGCCAGCGCCAATACCGAGCGCCTGGAGAAGCTGGGCGCGCGCATCTTCATCGGTCAGGACGCGGCCAATGTCGAAGGCGCTTCGGCCATCGTCTATTCCACGGCGATCAAGGCCGACAACGTCGAGATGGCCGCCGGCCGCGACAAGCGCCTGCCGCTGGTGCGCCGCGCCGAGATGCTGGCCGAGTTGATGCGCCTGCAGTTTTCCGTCGCCGTCGGCGGCACGCACGGCAAGACCACCACCACCTCGATGGTCGCGGCCCTGCTGGACGCCGGCGCCCTGGACCCCACCGTGGTCAACGGCGGGATCATCAACGCCTACGGCACCAACGCCAAGGTCGGCGAGGGCGACTGGATCGTGGTCGAGGCCGACGAGAGCGACGGAAGCTTCCTGAAGCTGAAGTCCACCGTGGCCATCGTCACCAACATCGACGCCGAGCACCTGGACCACTGGGGCGACTTCGACGCCGTGAAGAAGGGCTTCCGCGACTTCGTCGAGAACATCCCGTTCTACGGCTTCGCGGCGGTCTGCATCGACCACCCGGAAGTCCAGGCCCTGACCTCGCGCATCGAGAACCGCCGCCTGGTCACCTATGGCGTCAACCCGCAGGCCGAGGTCCGCGTCAGCAACATCGAGATGGGCCCCGAGGGCGCCAAGTTCGACATCGTCGTCTCGCCGCTGTCGGGCGAGCAGGTCCGCTATGACGGGCTGAAGATGCCGATGGCCGGCCATCACAACGTGCTCAACGCCACCGCCGCCGTGGCCGTGGCCCGCGAGCTGGGCGTCGACGCCGACGCCATCCGCGCCGGCTTGGCCGGCTTCGGCGGCGTGAAGCGCCGCTTCACCACCACGGGCGTGGCCAACGGGATCCGCGTCGTCGACGATTACGGCCACCACCCGGTCGAGATCGCCGCCGTGCTGAAGGCCGCCCGCGCGGTCAGCGCCGGCAAGGTGATCGCCGTGGTCCAGCCCCACCGCTTCACCCGCCTGCGCGACCTGATGACCGAGTTCAGCTCGTGCTTCAACGACGCCGACACGGTGATCGTCGCCGACGTCTATACGGCCGGTGAACAGCCGATCGAGGGCGTCGACCGCGACCACCTGGTCGAGGGCCTCAAGAAGTTCGGCCACCGCCGCGCCCTGCCGCTGGAAAGCCCCGCCGCCCTGCCGGCCCTGATCGCCCAGGAGGCCCAGTCGGGCGACCTGGTCGTGCTGCTGGGGGCGGGCGACATCACGAGTTGGGCCTACGCTCTGCCGGGCCAGTTGGAAGCGTTGGCCAAGTGAGCCTCTAGCGCGATGGCCAGACCCAATTCGTACTGGGAGTTGGTGGAGCCCCATTGGGGCGTCGTGAGCATCTATGACGGTCCGGAAGCGTTCCTTTCGGGTTTTGCGGCGATGTCTGAAGCATCGCGTCACCTGTTCGCGGCGCACTGGCTTCAGAGCGAAGTGTGCAATGGCGGATTTGGGCAGTTCTTCGGCAACTCAACAGGTGTCTTGGCGCCGGAGGCCGCCGCAGGGTTCCGTGCTATAGGCTTGCCGCGCCTCGCCGCGATCGTCGATGAGGCCATCGCCTGGTTTGGTGATGTCTATCCTCGGGAGTGGGACGTGCGCCAAGCGGCCTTGGAGACCTTCGAGGAAGCGCATGGCTACGGTCATGGCTCGGATTGCCCGAGATGCTCGATCGAAGATCGATTTTACAACCTCATGGCGAATGAAGCCGGAGGGTTCGACACCGCCGCGGACACTTTCGCGGCTCTAGCGGTTCAGGCGAATTCATGACGTGGCGTGACAACCTCCCCGCCGTTCGCGGCAAGCTGCTGGTCGACGAGGCCTTGGCGCCGTTCACCTGGTTCCGGGTCGGCGGTCCGGCCGACGTGGTGTTCCTGCCGGCCGACGAGCAGGACCTGGCCGACTTCCTGAAGGCCCTGGACCCCGCCGTGCCGGTGCTGGCCATCGGGGTGGGCTCCAACCTGCTGGTCCGCGACAGCGGCGTCGAGGGCGTGGTGATCCGGCTGGGCAAGGGCTTCAACACCGTCGAGGCCCTGGGCGACAACCGCATCAAGGCCGGCAGCGCCGTGCCCGACGCCATCCTGGCCCGCAAGGCGGCCGACGCCGGCATCGCCGGGCTGGAGTTCTATGCCGGCATCCCCGGCACCATCGGCGGCGCGACGATCATGAACGCCGGCTGCTATGGCTCGGAGACCGCCAACGTCCTGGTCTCGGCCCGGGTCATGGACCGCCAGGGCCAGGTGCGCGAGATGACCGCCGCCGACCTGCACTTCACCTATCGCCACAGCGCCCTGCAGGACGCCGGGCTGATCGTGCTGGACGCCGTCTTCGAGGGGCTTCCCGACGACCCGTCGGAGATCAAGTCCCGCATGCGCGCCATCACCGAGCGCCGCGAGACCACCCAGCCGATCCGCGAGAAGACCGGCGGCTCGACGTTCAAGAACCCGCCGGGTCATTCGTCCTGGAAGCTGGTCGACGACGCCGGCTGGCGCGGCCGCCTGTACGGCGGGGCGATGTTCTCGCCCCTGCACAGCAACTTCCTGATCAACACCGGCGAGGCCACCGCCGCCGACCTGGAAGGCTTGGGCGACACCGTCCGCGCCGACGTGCTGGCCAAGACCGGCGTGCAGCTTGACTGGGAAATCAAGCGCATCGGGCGGCCGGCCGGGGAGTAAGTCCCTCCCCCTGTGGGGGAGGCGGCGCGAAGCGCCGGTGGGGGGAGCGTTACTGTCCGCCCGAGGCTTTGCCTGCTTTCCGACCACTTCCCCCTCCGTCGGCTACGCCGACACCTCCCCCACGGGGGGAGGAGCAAAGGTTACCGATAGTTCATCCGGCTGTTGCCTATTCCAGGCGCGGAGCGGTGCTATGAGAACAACCCAAACGAGGGAGTCTCCATGCGCCTGTTCCGCACTCTGCTGACCGCCGCCGCCGTTTCCGCCTTGATGGCCGGCGCTTCTCACGCCCAAGACGCCAAGACCGCCGAGGCCCTGCGCGACAAGGCCCTGCTGGACCGCACCGCCTGGGACGTCACCGAGGACCTGACCACCAACATCGGCCCGCGCCTGGTCGGCTCGCCCGCCATGGCCCGCGCCAAGGACTGGGGCGTGGCCAAGTTCAAGGCCCTGGGCTTCACCAACATCAAGGTCGAGGAATTCGCCAAGCCGTCGTGGACGCGCGGCGAGGAGAGCGCCGAACTGGTCGCTCCCTACCCGATGAAGCTGAGCATCGTGGGCCTCGGCCGCACCGTGCCGACCGGCCCGAACGGCGTCGAGGCCGAGGTGGCCCTCTTCAAGACCTACGCCGAGCTGATCGCCGCGCCGGAAAGCGCCGTGAAGGGCAAGATCGTGGTCATCACCCAGCCGATGGTCCGCGCCCAGGACGGCGCCGGCTACGGCGTGGCCGGCATCTCGCGCCGGTCGGGCCCGGTCGAGGCCGCCAAGCGCGGCGCGGTCGGCGTGCTGATCCGCTCGATCTCGACCTCGGACTCCACCGTCCCGCACACCGGCGTCACCGCCTTCGGCGAGCAGGTCGCCACCATCCCCGCCGCCGCTCTGGGCGTGCCGGAAGCCGAGCAGCTGGAGCGCCTGGCCGCCAAGGGCCCGCTGCGCATCAAGCTGAAGCTGGACTCCAGCGTCGATCCCAAGGACGTGGCCTGGAACATCTCGGGCGAGATCAAGGGCTCGGAAAAGCCCGACGAGGTGATCGTCATCGGCGGCCACCTGGACAGCTGGGACGTCGGCACCGGCGCCCTGGACGACGCCACTGGCATCGCCATCACCACGGCCGCCGCCAAGCTGATCGGCGACCTGCCCAAGCATCCCAAGCGCACTATCCGCGTGGTGATGTTCGGCTCGGAAGAAAGCGGCGGCTCGTCGGAGGCCTATCTGGCCGCCCACAAGGACGAACTGCCCAAGATCGTCCTGGCCGGCGAGAGCGACACCGGCGCCGACCGCATCTACAGCCTGCAGATCCCCAAGGGGTCGGCCGCCCACCCGGCCATGCAGACCGCCGTCCGCGTGATCGCGCCGCTGAAGATCTATCTGGACCGCAACCCGCCGGCCCACGCCGGCGCCGACATCGAGGGCCTGGAAGAGTCGGGCGTGCCGGTGATCGCCCTGAACCAGGACGCCAGCCGCTACTTCGACTACCACCACACCATGGACGACACCCTCAACAAGGTGCGTCCGGACGAACTGGCGCAGAACGTCGCGGCCTGGGCCAGCTTCATCTATCTGGTGGCCGACAGCGACATCGACTTCCGGACCCTGAGCGCCGCGGCCCCGGCCGCGCCGGCGCACTGATCTTCAGGCCCTCTCCTATAGGGAGAGGGAGGGGCCCATTGCGCAGCAATGGGAGGGTGAGGGGTTTGGACGTCCGACGGCGTGCCGGCAGAGCGTCGGTGTGAAGTCATCAAGGGCGTAAACCCTCTCCCTCCCACGCTTCGCGCGGGTCCCTCCCTCTCCCAAGGGAGAGGGCGATGGAGGCGGGAGAGGGCGCCTCAAAGCTCCATCCTTTCTCCCTAGCCCCTCCACACCGCCCCGCTACCGCTGCGGTCCATGACCCCAGCCCGTCCTCTCGCCAACCAACACATCGCCGTCCTGCTCGGCGGCCCCTCGGCCGAGCGCGAGGTCAGCTTCGCCACGGGCGCCGCCTATGCCGACGCGCTGGAGCGGCTGGGCGCCCGCGTCAGCCGGATCGATCCCGGTCCAAGCCTCCCCTCTGGCATCGCCCAGGTCCTGACCGCCCTGAACCCCGACCTAGTCTTCAACGGCCTGCACGGCCGCTGGGGCGAGGACGGGTGCGTGCAGGGCGTGCTGGAGACCCTGGGCCTGGCCTACACCCACTCCGGCGTCCTGGCCTCGGCCCTGGCGATGGACAAGGCGCGGTCGAAGGCGGTGCTGGCGGCGGCCGGCATCCCCGTGCCCGGCGGCGGATTGTTCGATCGCCACGATGTCGCGCGCGACCATGTGATGCAGCCTCCCTACATTGTAAAACCCAACGCCGAGGGATCGTCGGTCGGGGTGTTCGTCGTCCCCGAGGGCGCCAACGGGCCGCCGCGCGAATTGGCCGCGCCGGACTGGGCGTTCGGCGACCAGGTGCTGGTCGAGCCGTTCGTGCCCGGCGTCGAGCTTTCGGTCGCGGTTCTTAACCACGTAACGGGCCCCAGGGCCCTGGCGGTCACCGAAATCCGCCCGTCCACAGGTTTCTATGACTATGACGCCAAGTACGCGGAAGGCGGTTCGATCCACGTCCTTCCAGCCCCGATTCCCGACGCCGTAAGGGATCGGGCCCTGCATCTGGCCAAGCTTGGCCATGCAATTCTTGGTTGCCGAGGTGTGACTCGATCGGACTTCCGTTATGACGGAATTAACGACCTTCTGGTCCTTTTAGAGGTCAATACGCAGCCTGGCATGACACCCACTTCGCTCGTCCCCGAGCAGGCGGACCACACCGGCGTTTCGTTTGATCGTTTAGTGTTCTGGATCGTGGAGGACGCTTATGCCCGCGGTAGTGCGGGGGGGACCGCGTAAGCCAACGCGCCCCCGGGCCGAAGCGCCCGCAAGTCCGAAGGCCCGCCCGGGCGCGCGCAACGCCGCGCCGCCGGCCGGGAAACTGCAAGCCGCGCGTGGGGGCGTGGGCGTGTCGCCACGCCTTGCCCTGACCGTGGCCGGCGGCGCGCTGGTCGTCGCCCTGGTCGCCACCCTGGCCACCGGCCACCGGATCGAGCGCCTGGGGCAGGCCCTGATGCGCGGCGTCGACGGCGAGTTCGCCGACATGGGCTTCAAGCTCAAGACCGTGCACATCGAAGGCGCCTCGCCGATGGCGAAGGCCGACATCATGAACGCCACGGCCCTGTACCAGGATCAGCCGACCCTGGGCATGGACCTGGCCGACCTGCGCGCCCGCGTCGAGGGCGTGGGCTGGGTCAAGTCCGCCAAGGTCGTGCGCCTGCTGCCCGACACCGTGTTCATCTCCGTCGAGGAGCGCCCGGCCCTGGCCGTCTGGCAGCATTCCGGCGCGATGCGGGTGATCGACGGCGAGGGCCGCATCATCCGCGAGGCCGACGCCGCGCGCTTCCCGCAGTTGCCGCTGGTGGTGGGGCAGGGCGCGGACCAGGCCGCCGGCGCCATCCTGCCGGCCGTCAATGCGCGGCCGCGCCTGCGTGACCGTCTGGAGGCGCTGGTGCGCGTCGACGACCGCCGCTGGGACCTTCGCCTGAAAGATGGTTCGCTGATCCAGCTTCCGGCCATTGACGAAGAGTCCGCGCTGATTCAATTGGATCAACTCGATCAACGACAACGAATCCTCGATCTCGGTTTCGCGCGCATCGATCTGCGCGATCCCGAAATGGTGGCCGTGAGGCCTCGCGACTCGGTGCTGCCTGGGCAGCCCGTGGCCGGCGGGGCTTGAACATGAACTTGTGTGTGAGGTGACTGTAGCGATGTCGCGACTGGATGACCGGAAACAAGCCCGCGAAGGCTTGAAGGCGACGCTCGTGCGTCAGCCGGCGGTCGCGGCCGTCGACCTTGGCGCGTCCAAGGTCACCTGCTTCATCATGAAGGCCGATGGGATCCATCGCGACAACCGCACCCTGACCACGGCCGGCGTCGGCTATGTGCAGTCGCGCGGCGTGCGCGGCGGGGCGATCGTCAATCTGGACGAGGCGGCGCAAGCCATCGCCCAGGCCGTCGAGCGCGCCGAGACCGTGGCCGGCGTCAACGTCCAGGGCGTTTCGGTCTGCACGGCCGGCGGCCAGCTGGCCAGCCACCGCGTCCACACCCAGGTGTCGCTGGGCGCCCGCCCGATCGGCGACGGCGACCTGTCGCGCGCCATCGCTTCGGCGCTCGCGCAAGTCCGCATTCCCGGCCGCAAGCCGATCCACCTGCTGCCGATCGCCTGGTCGGTCGACGGCCAGCGCGGCATCCGCGACCCGCGCGCCATGTTCGGCCGCGCCCTGGGCCTGGAGCTGCTGGTCGTCTCGATCAACGAGAACGTCTTCCACACCCTGGCCCACTGCGTCGAACGGGCCCACCTGTCGTTCGAGGGCGTGGTCGCGGCGCCCTTCGCCTCGGCCCTGGCGGCCCTGGAAGAGGACGAGATGGACCTGGGCGCCGTCTGCATCGACATGGGCGGCGGCTCGACCTCGGTGGCGGTGTTCAACAACGGCGCCCTGTGCCACGTCGACAGCCTGGCCGTCGGCGGCGGACACGTGACGCAAGACATCGCCCGCGGCCTGCAGACCTCGGTCGCCGGCGCCGAGCGCATCAAGACCCTGCACGGATCGGCCATCGCCTCGGCCAACGAGGACCGCGAGATGATCGAGGCCCCGCCGCGCGGCGACGATCCGGGCGCCGGTCCGGTGATCGCGCCCCGCAGCCTTCTGAAGGGCATCATCCAGCCGCGCGTCGAGGAGACGCTGGAACTGCTGCGCGAGCGCCTGAAGGCCTCGGGCGCCCCGGTCGAGCCGGGCGCGGGCATCGTCCTGACCGGCGGCGCCAGCCAGCTGGCCGGCGTGCGCGAAGTCGCCGTGCGGGTGTTCGACCGCCCTGTCCGCCTGGGTCGTCCGCGCCGGGTGCCGCACCTGGCCGACGCCGCGTCGGGTCCGGCGTTCTGCGCCGCCGCCGGCGTCCTGCACCGCACGGCCTTCGGTCCGCGTGAGGTGGTCTCGCCCAAGGCCCTGGCCGGAGCGGCTATCCGCAAGCGTCCGATGGACCCCAACGCCAGTCCGGTGGCCAAGGCCGCCGCCTGGTTGCGGGACAATCTCTGATCGAGCAGTCGTGGGACCTCGTCCCACATCGCGCAAGCTTGGCTGAGTCGCGCTCCCCGGAGCGCGACTGTAAATTTTTGTGAACGTCACAATTTTTCGTCTTGGCGAAGTTCTCCAAGATCAGTGGCCAAGTCTTAACAGACCTTAAGCATAAGCGTTTACGATCTAAGTGTCGGAAACACCTGACAGCCTAGTTTTCGAGGCTCTGAAAACGGGGTTTTCCAAGGCTTTTTGCGTCAGCGGCGTTCCGCCGCACGGCCCTTCGGGGTACCTTCGGGAACCCAAGGAATCCCTCGTGATTCCTTTGGATAACTGGATTTTTCCAGCCTCTTTGGGGTCGACCGAGGGCCGACTCACATTATGGAGTTAACCACCGATTAAGGTTGGTGGTTGTTCTGTTAACCGGATCGTCGAGATGACTCCCGGCGGTTGAACCGCTCGGCAGTTGACGAATTCGGCGTTTAAGACGCGAGGCTCCCATGGCAATTTCTCTTTCCGCGCCGCGCACCACTGAACTGAAGCCGCGTATCGTGGTGTTCGGAGTCGGCGGCGCCGGTGGCAATGCTGTCAACAACATGATCGAGGCCGGCCTCGAGGGTGTTGAGTTCGTGGTGGCCAACACCGACGCGCAGCAGCTCCAGTTCGCCAAGACCGACCGTCGCATCCAGCTCGGCGTGCAAGTGACCCAGGGCCTGGGCGCGGGCGCTCATCCCGAAGTCGGCATGAGCGCCGCCGAGGAGAGCTTCCCGGAAATCGGCGAGCATCTGGACGGCGCGCACATGGTGTTCATCACCGCCGGCATGGGCGGCGGCACCGGCACCGGCGCGGCCCCGATCATCGCCAAGTGCGCCCGCGAGCGCGGCATCCTGACCGTCGGCGTCGTCACCAAGCCCTTCCACTTCGAAGGCCGTCACCGCATGCGTCTGGCCGACGCCGGCATCGGTGAGCTGCAACGCTATGTCGACACCCTGATCGTCATTCCGAACCAGAACCTGTTCCGCGTCGCCAACGAGCGCACGACCTTCGCCGAAGCCTTCGGCATGGCCGACCAGGTGCTGCACTCGGGCGTCCGCTCGATCACCGACCTGATGGTCCTGCCGGGCCTGATCAACCTCGACTTCGCCGACGTCCGCACGGTCATGACCGAAATGGGCAAGGCGATGATGGGCACCGGCGAGGGCACTGGCGAAGACCGCGCCCTGATGGCCGCCCAGAACGCCATCGCCAACCCGCTGCTGGACGAAGTCTCGCTGAAGGGCGCCAAGGCCGTGCTGGTCAACGTGACCGGCGGCATGGACATGACGCTTCTCGAAGTCGATGAAGCGGCCAACGCCATCTCGGATCAGGTCGACCCGGAAGCCAACATCATCTTCGGCGCCGCCTTCGACCCGTCGCTGGACGGCGTGATCCGCGTGTCGGTGGTCGCCACCGGCATGGACGGCGCCTCCATCGCCCAGATCGAGCCCAAGCCCGTCTCGCGCAACACCACGGCCCAGCCGCTGATCGCCGAGACCCGGCCCACCACTCAAATGGCTGCCCCGCAAGCCGCTCCGGCCCCGACCACGGCTGAAGCCGGCCGTCCGGGCATGCGCTACGAGCCGCGCCCGATCGAGCGTCCCGCCGCGACCGCGTCCTACGCGCCGGAACCGGTCTATGAAGAACCCGCCCCGATCGTCGAAGCCCAGGAAGACCTGCACTTCGAAGAGCCGGTGATGGAAGAGCCCCGCGTCGCCGCCCCCGCCCCGCGCGTCACGCGCATCGTCGACCCGCTGGTCGCCGAAGCGGCCGAGGTCGAGGACGAGCCGCTCTACAGCGAAACCTACGAGGACCGCCGGGCCCAGAAGTCGGGCGGCTGGATGAGCCTGTTCGGCGGCGGTCGCCAGCAGCGCTACGAGCAACAGCCCGCGGCCCAGCAGCCGCAGCGCGGCTCGGCCCGTCCGGCCCTGCAGCCGCTGGACCAGCCGACGGCTGAAGAAGGCGAGGATCTGGAGATCCCGTCCTTCCTGCGCCGCCTGGCCAACTGAAAGTCCCGATAAGTTTAGTGGCGTACCAGTAAGCGTAACCGAGACCCCCGGGGCGAAAGCTTCGGGGGTTTTGCTTTGTGGCTCGGGGACAGGCGCATGCGCCCGTCCCCGTCCGTTTGCTCTAGTGGGTCTTGGCGGCCGCGTCGGCGGCGGCGTCGGTCTTGCGCTCGGCCGCGCCGACAGCGTCGGCGGTGTTGTCAGCGGCCTTGTCGGCGGCGGTGTTGGCGTTGTTGGCGGTGTCCTGCGCGGCCGACGAGGCGGCGGCGCCGGCCTGATCCGCGGCGGCGGCCGTGTGGTCCTCGGTCTTCTGCGAGCAGGCCATCAGCGACAGGCTGGCGACGGCGGCGGAAATCAGCAGGGCGGTGCGCATGGGTTTCTCCGTGGGGCGGGACGTTGATCGTCCTCGCGGGCTCCAACGCCTCAGTCTGAAGTAAGGCTCCGGTTGAACGCCTGACGGTGTCCCGCAGCGATCAATCACGCTAGTCTTGGCACGATCTGCCAAGCCGCCTGAAGATTGGGTCACGATGAAGCTCACCCGCGCCGATCGGAAGATCCTGGAAATCCTCCAGCAGGACAGTTCGGTCACGAACGTCGAGCTGGCCGAGCGCGTCGGCCTGTCGCCCAGCCCCTGCCTGCGGCGGGTCAAGCAGCTGGAGGCCTCGGGCCTGATCTCCGGCTACGTCGCGCTGCTGGACCGGCGCAAGGCGCGGCTGGACCTGCTGGCCTATGTAGAGGTCCAGGTCGACCGCCACAGCGAGACCGCCGCCGAGGCCTTCGCCGAGGCCGTGCGGCGCGAGCCGATGGTGGTGGGCTGCCACGCCATGACCGGCGGCTACGACTACCTGCTGCGGGTGGTGGCGCCCAACCTCGACGCCTATGCCGACTTCACCATGAAGCGCCTGCTGAAGATGCCGGCCGTGAAGGACATCCGCTCAAGCTTCGTGCTGGAGACCATCAAGGACGCGACGGCCCTGCCGCTGGACTATCTGGAGTAGGGCGGATGATCAGGCTCCTGGCGGCGGGCGCGGCGGTCCTGGCCCTGACGGCGGGCGCCGCGGAGCCCGTCGCGCCCTACACGGTCGCGCCGAACCTGTTCCAACAAGGGCGTCCGGACCTGGGGCTGCCGCCGGCGCCCGGCGCGCAGACCTTCACCGTCTTCGCGCCGATGGAGGAGACGGACCGCTTCAGCAACGGCGTGGTGCTGATCCCCTTCAAGGGGCGGCTGTACGCCCAGTGGCAGAGCTCGGCCCGGGACGAGGACTCCGCCGACACCTGGGTGGCCTACAGCGTCAGCGACGATGGCCAGACCTGGAGCGCGCCCATGAGCCTGGCGCCGGCCGGGGAGGGCGGGGTGATGCGCTCCAGCGGCGGCTGGTGGACGGACGGCAAGGTGCTGGTCGCCTACGCCAATGTCTGGCCCGAGGGTTTCCAGTCGGGCGCCGGCGGCTACGCCGAGTACCGCACCAGCCGCGACGGCCGGACCTGGAGCGCGCCGCGCCGCGTGATGGGCGCGAACGGCCGCCCGGTCGAGGGCGTGATCGAGCAGGATCCTCATCGGATCGACGGGCGGGTGATGACGGCCTTCCACCTGCGCCCGGGCATGATCGCCAAACCGTTCTTCACCGACGATCCGCTGGGGGTGAAGGGCTGGACCGAAGGGCGGATGACCAGCCTGCCGCGCGCCGCCACGGGCGACGCCGCCGCGCCGCACGAGCGCCGGCTGAGCCGGGAGATCGAACCCAGCCTGTTCCGCCGCGCCGACGGCTGCGTGGTCATGGTGTTCCGCGACGAGGACCTGAGCTTTCGCCAGCTGGCGTCCGAAAGCTGCGACCGGGGCGCGACCTGGACCGCACCGGCCCTGACGGCCATGCCCGACTCCCGCGCCAAACAGAGCGCCGGCAACCTGCCGGACGGTTCGGCCTATCTGGTCAACGCGCCCAACGCCGATCGCCCGCGCATGCCCCTGGCTGTGACCGTCAGCCGCGACGGCCGGCTTTTCGACCGCAGCTGGCTGCTGCGCGGACAGGGCGACCTGCAGCCGCTGCGGTTCGAGGGGAAGTACAAGCGGCCGGGTTATCACTATCCCAAGAGCGTGGTCTGGAAGGGCTGGCTGTACGTCGGCTACGCGGCCAACAAGGAAGACGTCCAGGTGACCCGGGTCCCGGTGAAGGCGCTGGTTTCGCCCAGATAGCCAAAAGTCCTTCCCTCTCCTTGCGGGGAGGGCGGCGGCGAAGCCGGGGACATGCGCTCGCGCGTGTCCCCAAGCCTGTCCGCGCGTCTATTGGGGACACGCACAAGTGCATGTCCCTGTTCGCCGGTCTCATCGGATCGAGATTTTGGTCATTGTTAGCATAAAATGACCGTTTGTGGATAAGTGACGGTCATCATCGCCACATCTCGTCGTGGCGAACGCCGTATCCTGCCGCCGTACCCCTCCCGGAGCGCGGCGCATGCTGGTTGTCGATCAAAAGTCCCTGTCGCCCGCCGTGGTCTCGCCGGTGCGTCCGGCCCTGGAAGGCGTCACCGCCTACAAGGCCGGCATGACCCTGGCCGAGGCCGGTCGCCTGGCTGGCCGCACCGATCTGTCCAAGCTGGCCAGCAACGAGAACCTGCTGGGCTGCAGCCCCAAGGTCGCCGAGGCCGTGCAGGCCGCCCTGGCCAGCCCCGAAATCTATCCGGACCCCTATTGCGAGACCTTGCGCGCCGCGATCGGCGGGCGGCTGGCGGTCGATCCGGCCCGCATCGTCATGACCCCGGGCTCGGAAGCCCTGATCGACTACCTGTTCCGCGCCGTGCTGCACCCGGGCGACAGCATCCTGCTGAGCTCGCCGACCTTCCCGGCCTACGAGATCTTCGGTCGCTGCGCCGAGGCGACCTTCATCGACGTGCCGCGCCTGGCCAATTTCGACCTCGACGTCGAGGCCTTCAAGGTCGAGGCCGCCAAGGGCCCCAAGCTGCTGGTGCTGTGCACGCCCAACAACCCGACCGGCAACGCGATGAGCGGCGTCGACATCGGCGAGATCCTGGCCGTCACCCCGCGCTCGACCGTGGTCTTCGTCGACGAGGCCTATCGCGAATATCACGAGGACTTCGACACCCTGGCCCTGCTGAAGGCCTGGGGCGGCAGCTGGGTCTCGGGCCGCACCTTCTCCAAGGCCTACGGCCTGGCCGGCATGCGGGTGGGCTACGGCATCTGCTCGTCGGCCGAGCTGGTCGGCTACCTGGACCGCATCCGCCCGCCGTTCAACGTGACCGCCATCAGCCAGGCCGCCGCCCTGGCCGCCTGGAACGACGTCGAACACCTGGAGCGCACGATCGCCCTGACCATCGCCGAGCGCGGCCGGGTCGAGGCTGTTCTGGACGCCATGGGCGTGGAGCGCACCGCCAGCGCCGCCAACTTCGTCTTCCTGCGCACCCCGGCGGGTCCCGAAGCGACCGCCGCGCGTTTGTTGCGGGAAGGGCTGATCGTGCGGCCCACGCCAGTGCCCGGCGGCTGGGTCCGGATCACCATCGGCCGTCCCGCCGACAACGACCGCCTGATCGCCGCCCTGCCGGCCGCCCTCGCTCTCTGAGTTCGGAGACACAGTCATGACCACCAACGCACAGAACCCCCTGGGCCTCGACGGCTTCGTCTTCGTCGAGTTCACCAGCCCCGAGCCGGCCGCCATGAAGGCGCTGTTCGAGCAACTGGGCTTCGTCGCCGCCTCGACCCATCCGACCAAGGCCGTGACCCGCTACAAGCAGGGCCGCATCAACCTGCTGGTCAATGACGAGGCCACGGGCCAAGTCGCAGAGTTCCGCGCCGCCCACGGCCCGTCGGCCAACGGCATGGCCTTCGGCGTCGAGAACGTCGAAGCGGCCTATGCCGAGGCCCTGAAGCGCGGGGCCGTGGCCGCCGACGCGTCGAAGACCGTGCTGGGCGACGGCGCCCGGGTGCTGGAAGGCATCGGCGGCTCGATGCTGTATCTGGTCGAAGGCCCCGACGCGGTGTTCGCCAGCTGGACCCCGGTTCCCGGCGCGGCCGAGGCGGAGGCGGCCAACAACGTGGGCCTCGACCTGCTCGACCACCTGACCCACAACGTCAAGCGCGGCCAGATGCGCACCTGGTCGACCTTCTATCGCGACGTCTTCGGCTTCGAGGAGCAGAAGTACTTCGACATCAAGGGCCAGGCCACGGGCCTGTTCAGCCAGGCGATGATCGCCCCCGACAAGGCCATCCGCATCCCGCTCAACGAGAGCCAGGACGACCAGAGCCAGATCGAGGAGTTCATCCGCCAGTACAACGGCGAGGGCATCCAGCACCTGGCCCTGACCACGCCCGACATCTACGAGACCGTCGAGAAGCTGCGGGCCAGGGGCGTCAAGCTGCAGGACACCATCGAGACCTATTACGAGCTGGTCGACAAGCGCGTGCCCGGCCATGGCGAGGACACCGAACGGCTGCGCAAGAACCGCATCCTGCTGGACGGCAATGTCGGCGAGGAGGGCCTGCTGCTGCAGATCTTCACCGAGAACCTGTTCGGGCCGATCTTCTTCGAGATCATCCAGCGCAAGGGCAACGAAGGCTTCGGCAACGGCAACTTCCAGGCCCTGTTCGAGAGCATCGAGCTGGACCAGATCCGCCGCGGCGTGATCACGGTCGAGGCTTAGGCTTCCCGACCGGCGGAGGAGGGCGTTTACTGGACGTCCCTTCCTCCGTCTTCCCGGCGAAGGCCGGGACCCAGGTGACGCCCACGAACCGCTCCGGATGAATCTGGATCCCGGCCTTCGCCGGGAAGACGGCGGTGGGGAGGATACGCATGAGAACCCGATCCGCATGACCGACGCGCTCGCCTACCAATCTGGCTTCGGCAACCACTTCTCCAGTGAGGCGGTCCCCGGCGCCCTGCCGGTCGGCCAGAACTCGCCGCAGAAGCCGCCGTTCGGGCTGTATGCCGAGCAGCTGTCGGGCACGGCCTTCACCGCCCCACGCCACGAGAACCGCCGCTCCTGGCTGTATCGTCTGCGGCCCAGCGCCGGCCACGGGCCCTATGCGCCCTACGCCCAGGACAGGCTGAAGAGCGGCCCGTTCGACGCCGCCGCGCCCACCCCCAACCGCCTGCGCTGGGATCCGCTGGAGGTCCCGGCCGAGCCGACCGACTTCGTCGATGGCCTGGTCACGATCGGCGGCAACGGCGACGTGGCGACCCAGGCCGGCATGGCCGCGCACCTGTACCTGGCCAACCGCTCGATGATCGACCGGGTGTTCCAGAACGCCGACGGCGAACTGCTGATCGTGCCTCAGCAGGGCGAGCTGCACCTGGTCACCGAGTTTGGCCGCCTGGACGTCGCGCCCGGCGAGATCGTGGTGATCCCGCGCGGCGTCCGCTTTCGGGTCGAGATCGCCGGTCCGGTGCGCGGCTATGTCTGCGAAAGCTACGGCGCGGCCTTCCGCCTGCCGGACCTGGGCCCCATTGGCTCGAACGGCCTGGCCAACAGCCGCGACTTCCTGGCCCCCGTCGCCGCCTTCGAGGACCTGGAGCGCCCCACCGAGGTGATCCAGAAGTTCCAGGGCGGCCTGTGGATGGGAACCTGGGACCACAGTCCGCTCGATGTCGTCGCCTGGCACGGCGACCTCTCGCCCTACAAGTACGACCTGGCGCGGTTCAACACGATCAACACGGTCAGTTTCGACCACCCCGACCCGTCGATCTTCACCGTCCTGACCGCGCCCAGCGAGATTCCCGGCACGGCCAATGTCGACTTCGTGATCTTCCCGCCGCGCTGGATGGTGGCCGAGCACACGTTCCGCCCGCCCTGGTTCCACCGCAACGTGATGAGCGAGTTCATGGGGCTGGTGCACGGCGCCTACGACGCCAAGGCCGGCGGCTTCTCGCCTGGCGGGGCCAGTCTGCACAACGCCATGAGCGATCACGGCCCCGACGTGGCCAGCCACAAGGGCGCGACCGAGGTCGAACTGAAGCCCCACAAGATCGACGGGACCATGGCCTTCATGTTCGAGAGCCGCTGGGTGATCCGCCCCACGAAATACGCTCTGGAGACTTCGGCGCTTCAGGCCGACTATGACGCGTGCTGGACGGGCTTCCCAAAGGCCAAACTGCCTTAGAGAAGCAAGCCTGCCCTAAGAACAACGACAGCAAAGAGGAAGCGCCCATGAAGCTCGCGTCTCTGAAGGGCGGCCGCGACGGCCGGCTGGTGGTGGTCTCCAACGACTTGGCCTGGTTCACCGACGCCGGAACGATCGCCCCGACCCTGCAAGCCGCCCTCGACGACTGGGAGCGCTGCGAGCCGATGCTGAAGGCGCTGGCCAGGAGCGTCGAGGACAGCGGGGTGCCGCTGGAACGGTTCCACGAGCACGACGCCGCCAGCCCCTTGCCCCGCGCCTACCAGTGGGCCGACGGCTCGGCCTATGTGAACCACGTGCAACTGGTGCGGCAGGCCCGCGGGGCCGAGATGCCCGAAAGCTTCTGGACCGATCCGTTGATGTACCAGGGCGCGTCGGACGGTTTCCTGGGGCCGCGCGACACCATCCCGCTGAGCAATTCCGCCTGGGGCTGCGACCTGGAGGGCGAGGTGGCCGTGATCGTCGGCGACGTGCCGCTGGGCGCGACCCGCGAGGAGGCCCTGGCCGCCATCACCCTGGTCATGCTTTGCAACGACGTCTCCCTGCGCAACCTGATCCCGGCGGAGTTGGCCAAGGGCTTCGGTTTCGTGCAGTCCAAGCCGGCCAGCGCCTTTTCGCCGGTCGCCGTCTCGGTCGACGCCCTGGGCGACGCCTGGAAGGACGGCAAGCTGCACGGCGCGCTGCTGGTCACCCTGAACGGCGAGGACTTCGGCAAGGCCGACGCCGGCGTCGACATGACCTTCGACTTCGGGACCCTGGTGGCCCACGCCGCCAAGACCCGCGCCCTGGCGGCCGGCACCATCATCGGCTCGGGCACGGTCAGCAACCGCGACGCCGGCGGCGGGCCCGGCAAGCCGATCGCCGAAGGCGGCCTGGGCTATTCGTGCCTGGCCGAGCTGCGCACGGTCGAGACCATCCTGGGCGGCGCGGCCAAGACGCCGTTCCTGATGGGCGACGACACGGTGCGCATCGAGATGCGCGACGCCAAGGGCCACTCGATCTTCGGCGCCATCGAGCAGACGGTCGAGCGCATTTGAGCCAAGACGTTCAGGTCGGGCGGGTCTGGACGACGCCGGCCGGCGTCAAGCTGGGCCCGCTCGACCAGATCGCCGATCCCGGGGCGCGGAACTATGTGCTGCAGATCGGCGACAAGCGCTTCCACGGCTTCGTGGTGCGGCGGGGCGGGGCGGCGTTCGGCTATGTCGACCGCTGCCCGCACGCCGGACTGCCGCTGGCCCAGGTGCTGGATCGCTACCTGACCGACGACGGCGCGCTGATCGCCTGCTCCTGGCACGGGGCGCTGTTCGAACCCGAGACCGGCGCCTGCGTCGGCGGGCCGTGCGTCGGGGCGCGGCTGTCGCCCTGGCCCGTCCGGGTCGAGGACGGGCGGATCGTCACGGCCTGAGCTGTCTGCCCAAACTCGCCTGCACGAAAACTCCACGGCCCGTCCGCCGCCCGTGGAAACCGTCGCCACGATCGGGCGATCCCGCGGCTCTAGCCTGTTTCGACAGAGCAGGAGCCGACAATGCCTTTCGACCAGATCCAGGTGCGCGACTACGCCGTGGTGATCCATGCCGGCAACGACGAATGGACCTGGCAGGTGATGGATTTCAACGCCCGCGTCGCCGCCCAGGGCGAGGCGCCGGATCGTGAGAGCGCCTGGCGCAGCGGCATGTTCGCGGCGGGAGCGGTCGGGGCGTTCGCGCGGATCGGCCGGCGCGGATAAGCCAAACCTACCGGCAAAAGAAAGGCCGCCTTCCACAGGAGAAGAAGACGGCCGAAAGTCGCATAGGAGGAAACGCCCAGAAGGGCTGAGACCTCTATAGCCGAATGTCGCTTTCGTGACAACGTTGTCATTGGAATTTTTTCAGGCAACGCTGAAAACTCTTGTTTCCTTGGGTCGGCGGTCTTGGCGCGGGCCGGGCGCGCCGCCAAGTTCGGTGCATCCAAATGGAGCCGCCCGTGAGCTTGACCCTTCGCCTCGCCGTTCCCGAGGATCTGCCCGCCCTGCGCGACCTGATGAACGCCTCGATCGGCGAGCTGCTCAAGCCGTTCCTGAAGGCCGATGAGGTGGCCGCCTCGTTCGACATCATGGGTCTGGACAGCCAACTGATCGCCGACGGCACCTATTTCGTGGTCGAGGACGATGGTGCTCTGGCCGGCTGCGGCGGCTGGAGCCGGCGGGCCACCCTGTTCGGCGGCGACCACTCGGCCGGACGCGACGCCGCCCTGCTGGATCCGGCCCGTGACGCGGCCAGGGTGCGGGCCATGTACACCCACCCCGATCACGTCCGCAAAGGCGTCGGGCGGCTGGTCCTGGACGCCTGCGAGGCCGCGGCGGCGGGGGAGGGGTTCACGCGCTGCGAACTGGCCGGGACCATGGCCGGCGAGCCGCTGTACCGCGCCTGCGGCTATCACGAGATCGAGCGGTTCACCGCGCCGACCTCCAGCGGGGTCGAGGTGCCGCTGGTGCGGATGGGCAAGGCCCTGTCGCGGGCGGCCCAATAGGAAAAGGGCGGGTCCGAGGACCCGCCCTTCTTACGCTACTTACGCTACTGAACTTCAGCTTGGTCCGATTAACGGAACAGGCTCAGGATCGAACCGGTCGACTGGTTGGCGATCGAGAGCGCCTGGATGCCCAGTTGCTGCTTGGTTTGCAGCGACTGCAGCTTGGCGCTTTCCTTGGCCAGATCGGCGTCGACCAGGTTGCCCACGCCGGCGTCGAGGCTGTCTTGCAGCTTGCCGACGAAGGTCAGATGGGTGTCCAGGCCGGTCGAGCTGGTGCCCAGCGAAGCCAGCTTGTTGGTGGCCGTGCCCAGCGCCTTGCTGACGGTGTCGATCATGGTCTTGGCGGCGGCGGCCGACGTGAACGTCGACGTCGAGGCCAGGCCCAGACCAGCCAGCGAGATCGTCTTGGCGCTGACGGTGAACTGCGAGCCGTCCGAGTTGGCCAGGAAGGCCAGCTTGGTGGTCGAGCCGTCGGCGATCGAGACGCCGTTGAACTTGGCGTTGGTGACAGCCTTGGTGATCTGGTCGCGCAGGCTGTTG
>NZ_JBFTOB010000027.1:0-85491 GCF_056397765.1 Caulobacter sp. 05L422
GCGTGGGTGTCGACGAAGCCGGCGACGGCGGCCGCCAGGATCGCGCCGGACTCCCCGAACTCGGCGCGCAGGGCGGCCGAGGCCAGCAGCACCACCGACAGGGTCAGGGCGAAGATCAGGGCGCCGGCCAGGCTGAAGGCCTTGTCCGGCTCCTGTTCCCCCTTGGGCGGCGGCGTGCGCAGGGCCGCGATGGTGAAGAYCGCGCCGTAGCCCGCGGCGACCAGACCAGCGCCGAGCAGGGGCGCGGCCATGGCYYGCAGGACGGCCGGGCTGGTGGCCCCCACCACCACGGCCATCTGGATCACGGTGGCGACGGTSGAGAGCACGGCSCCSGCCACGGCCGAGGTCATCACCTTGGGGTCCTTGGCCGCCCGCGCGCCCATGGCCCCGATCGTCGCCGAGCTGGACACGAAGCCCGAGGCCAGGCCCGAGATCGGCAGGCCGAACCGCGARCCCAGCACCCGCGTGGCCAGGTGGCCGATCGCGCCGATCRSCAGCACCAGCACCACCAGCCGCCAGACGGACCTGGGATTGAGCGCCTCGTAGGGGCCCATCTGCCGGTCGGGCAGCAGCGGCATGACCACGATCAGGGCCGCGCCCAGGATCAGGGCCGAGCGCACCTCGTCCTCGGTCAGGACSGTGCGCACGAAGTGATGCAGGCGCTCGCGGCTGGACAGCAGCAGGGCGGTGACGATGCCCACCGCGCCGGCGGCCGAGGGGGCCTTCATGGCCAGGCCGCCGGCCAGCACCGTCAGCAGGATCGCGAACTCGGTCGTCAGGCCGGGCCCCTCCTTCTCGCGGTTCCGCCAGTAGCTCAGGCCCACCAGGGCGGCGATGAGCGAGCTCAGGACCGCCAGCAGCAGGACGCCGCCGCTGGCGACCGCCACGGTGCCACCGAGGGCGGCGATGGAGAAGGTGCGCACGCCCGCGTCGGTCGGAGCGCCCGGGTGGCCCGAGGCGTGCTCGCGGCCCGTCCCGATCAGCAGGCCCACGCCCAGCGCGACCAGCAGGTTCAGCAGAAGCGGGTCCAAGGGGGCTGGCAAGGCGTCTGGCTCCCGAGCACGTCCGGCCGGGGGCCGAGGTCTCACGATCGAATCCTATGATCCGTGGCCTGACCGAACAACCCGACAAAACCTCGAACCGCGCCGTTTCTCGACTGCCGTCGGGGCGAGCGGCTCTCCCGAACCGATCCAATTGCGCGAGCTTGACTTTAATCTCTCATCAAAGTTGTGGAATCGATGTTTGTGTGTCAACGTCCCACGACAACAAGGAATGGGGCGTTTCATGCGTATCTTCCTGTACATCCTAGGTTTTCTCGTCGCGGCGGCCGTGGCCGTCCTTCCCTGGATCCTGATCTCGCCGATCACCTTCATCACCGTCCTGGTCTCGTTGGCCGGGGTCGCGATGATCGTCCTGCTGATCGTCGGGCTGGTGAAAGGCTGGGGCATCGGCCTGCAGATCGGCGGCACCTGAGCAGGCTTTTCCGCGACGGCGGGGAGGCCGGCGGCCGCCGGTGGCGGCCGCTTCGCCGTGAGCGCCGCCCGTTCACGGAAATGTTGTCCGCAGGCTTCAAGCCAGACCATTGACGGCGGCGCGCGGGGGCCCACTCTGGGGGCGGATCAACCCTAGCCCGCGGCCACCCCCACACCATGATTTCCCTGGCCGCCGCGACGTCGTCGCGTTGTCGAGCGACGCCGCCTAAGCTGGCGAAAGCAGCCGTCATGGCGCCTCTTCGAGGGGCGGCGCGATGAGCGAACCGACGATCTTCTTTTCCGAGGTCAACGAGCGGCAGGGGGTGTTCCATCGCCGCGCGTTCCTGATGGGCGGCCTGGCCGGCGTCGGACTGCTGACCCTGGGCGGACGCCTGGCGCAGCTGCAGCTGGTCCAGGCCCGGCGCTACCAGAAGCTTTCGGCCGGCAACCAGTTCAACTACCGCCTGGTCTCGCCGCCGCGCGGGGCGATCTATGATCGCAACGGCGTGGCCCTGGCCTCCAACCGCCCCAACTTCCGCCTGATGGTCAGCAAGGAGTCCAGGGACTTCGACGCCGGGGCCGTGCTGGACGAGCTGGCCCTGCTGGTCCCGATCGACGGCACGCGCCGCGCCCGCCTGATCAAGGACTTGGCCCACGCGCCGAAGAAAGCCCCCGTGGCGGTGATGGAGGACATGACCTGGGAGGAGTTCTCGCGGGTCAACATCCGCGCGCCCGAGCTGCCCGGCGTGACCGCCGACATGGGCGAGGTGCGGGTCTATCCGTTCGGCGGCGCCTTCGCCCACGTGATCGGCTACGTGGCCAAGGTCTCGGACCGCGACCTGGACAAGGCCAAGGACGACCCGAACCAGGACCAGGCCCTGCTGCACCATCCGGGCTTCCGGATCGGCAAGCTGGGGGTCGAGAAGGCCTTCGACCGCCCCCTGCGCGGTCAGGCCGGGGCCAACAAGGCCGAGGTCGACGCCCAGGGCCGCACCGTGCGCCTGGATCCCGAGGGCGACATCCCGGCCAAGCCCGGCGCCGACATCCGCCTGACGCTCGACGCCGACATCCAGAACCGCGCCCTGGAGGTGATGGGCGACGAGAGCGGCGCGATCGTGGTCATGGACTGCCGCAACGGCGATCTGCTGGCCATGGCCTCGGCCCCCAGCTTCGACGCCAATCGTTTCGTGAAGGGCCTGTCGGGGCCGGAATACCGCGCGCTGGCCGAGTACGAGCGCAAGCCGCTGCTGGACAAGGTGATGACCGGCACCTATCCGCCGGGCTCGACCTTCAAGCCGACGGTGGCCATGGCGGCCCTGACGGCCGGGGTGGACCCGACCGAGCGGGTGCTGTGCACCGGCGGCTGGTCGTTCGGCGGCCGGGTCTGGCACTGCCACAAGAAGGGCGGCCACGGCGTGCAGAACATGCACGACGCCATCAAGAACAGCTGCGACGTCTATTTCTACCAGATGGCCCTGCGCATCGGGCCCGACCCGATCGCCGCCGCGGCCAAGGCCTTCGGCTACGGCGGGACCTTCGACATCGGCATTCCCGGCCAGAAGAAGGGCCTGGTCGGCACGCGCGACTGGAAGAAGAAGGCCTTCAAGCGCGACCCGGTCTGGCATCCGGGCGACAGCGTGCCGTACGGGATCGGCCAGGGCTACATCAACGTCAACGCCCTGCAGCTGGCGGTGATGACCGCGCGGCTGGCCAACGGGAGCAAGGCGCTCAATCCGCGCCTGGTGAAGTCGGTGGGCGGGGTCGAGCAGCCGCAGGGCGACGCCGTGCCGGACCTGCCGTTCAGCCAGGAGCACCTGGAGATCGTGCGGGCCGGCATGGCTGCCGTGGCCAACGACCCGACCGGCGGGGCCTTCAAGCAGAGCCAGCTGGGCCTGGGCGACGTGAAGATGGCCGGCAAGACCGGCACGGCCCAGGTGCGCCAGTACGCGGCCGGGGCCTCGCGCAGCAACCAGGGGATCGCCTGGAAGCTGAAGGACCACAACCTGTTCATCGCCTTCGCCCCCTACGACAATCCCCGCTACGCCCTGTCGGTGATCATCGAGCACGGCGGCCAGTTCGGCTCCAGCGCCGCGGCGCCCCGGGCACGCGAGGTGATGCGGGTGGCGTTGCTGAAGGACCCCGAGATCCGGGCGCGGATCGAGCGGCCCATGCCGCTGCCGGAAGCGCCGGACGAAGGGGAAGAGGAGAGCGACCTGGGGGCTGGAGACGCGCCGCTGGCGGTTGATTCCGAAGGTTGATGCGATTGGGGACACGCACAAGTGCATGTCCCCAGCTTCTGACGGGGACATGCGCACGCGCGTGTCCCCAAACTCCGCTTCAGCCTTTCAGCACCCGCTCCAGGACCTCCACCACCAGGCCGTGGTCCTCGACCTGCGGCAGGCCCGAGACGGTGATCGCGCCGATGCAGCCCAGGCCTTCCAGGGTCAGCGGGAAGCCGCCGCCGTGAGCCGCATGGTCGCGGGGCGCCAGGCCGTAGCGCTCCTCCAGGGTCTCGCCCGAGGCCTTCAGCTTTAAGGCCACGGCCAGGGTGCTGGTGGCCAGGGTCAGGACCACGTTGCGCTTGCGGCGCGCCCACTCGGCGTTGTCGGGACCCGCGCCCGGCAGTGCGGCGTGGAACAGCGGGCGGTCGCGCAGGCTGATGTCGATGGCCACCGGCGCATTGCGGGCCAGGGCGGCGTCGCGCAGGGCGGTCCCCAGGGTCCAGGCGGTCTCCAGGGTGAAGCGCTGGAAGACCAGGGCCTTTTCCTGGACGGCGATGGCGGCCAGCAGGTCCGTGTCGTTCACAGCGACAGCTCGCGGCCTTCGGCGGCGCTGCGGGCGGCCAGGTCGATCAACTCCATCACCGCCAGGGCCTCCTCGGGCGGGGCGGGATTGGCGCCGTGGCCCGACAGGGCGTCGCGGATGGCGGCGTAATAGGCCAGGTAGTCGCCGGGCACGCCCTCGACCACGCGGCTGGCGGTTCCCTCGCCGTCGACGACAGTCAGGGTCCCGGGGCGCGGATCGGCGCCCCAGCCTTCCGAGCCGGGGACGACGCCGGCCTTCAGGGCGTTCTCCTGGTCGTCCAGGCCTTCCTTGTGGAAGCTGGCCTTGGTCCCATGCACGGCCATGCGCAGGCGGGAATCGATCGTCATCTGGCTGGCGTGCAGCAGCACCCGCAGGCGCGGATAGCGCAGGACCAGGTGGAAGTAGTCCGGAGCCTGGCCGCCGTCCTTCTGGACCGCGAGGTCGGCATAGACCGCCTGGGGCGGGCCGAACAGCTGCAGAGCCTGGTCGATCAGGTGCGGACCCAGGTCCAGCAGGGCCCCGGCCCCGGGCTTCTCGCGCCAGCGGTCGCGGACCACCGGACGGTGGCGGTCGAAATGGCTCTCATACTGCACGATCTCGCCCAGCGAGCCGTCGGCGATCAGGGCCTTGAGCGTGAGGAAGTCGCTGTCCCAGCGGCGGTTGTGGAAGATGCTCAGCAGCTTGCCGGCCCGCTGGGCGTGGTCGGCGACGGCGCGCGCCTCGTCCAGGGTGACCGCGAACGGCTTGTCGATGACCACGGCCTTGCCGGCGTCCAGGGCCGCGTGGGCCTGGGGGGCGTGCAGGGGATCGGGGGTGGCGATCACCACCAGGTCGATCTCGGGGTCGGCCAGGACGGCGTCGAGGTCGGGCGCGACCTTCACGCCCGGATGGTCGGCCAGGACCTTGGCGGGGTCGCTGGAGACCACGGTGTGCAGCAGCAGGCCGGGCGTGGCGGCGATCAGCGGGGCGTGGAAGGCCTTGCCGACGAAGCCATAGCCGACCAGGGCGACCTTGAAGGGGAGGGGGGAGGACATGGGTCTTTATAGCCTTTCCTAGGGGGCAAAGAAAAAGCCCCCGATCTCGCGACCGGGGGCTCGTTCTTCAGGCGCTGATGAGGACCGCTAGATCTTCACCGGCTCCATCTTGGGGGTCAGCAGGTGGATGACCAGCAGGGCGACCAGATAGGCGCTGCCGGCGACCAGGAAGATCGGGGTGTAGGTGCCGATCTTGTCCAGCACCTGGCCGATGTACTTGGAGAACACCATGCCGCCGAAGGCGCCCAGCATGCCGCCGATGCCGACGACCGAACCCACCGCGCCGCGGGGGAACACGTCCGACGGCAGGGTGTAGAGGTTGGCCGAGAAGCCCTGGTGGGCGGCGGTGGCGACGCCGATGATCAGGACGGCGACCCACAGGTTGTCGACATTGGCCGCGAACACCACCGGCATGGCCAGCAGGGCGCAGATCAGCATGGTGATCTTGCGGGCCTTGTTGATGCTCCAGCCCATCTTCATGAAGTTGGACGACAGCCAGCCGCCGCCCACGCTGCCGACGTCCGACAGCAGGTAGATGGCGATCAGCGGCGGGCCGAACGACTTCAGGTCCAGGCCGTAGCGCTTGCCCAGGAAGTCGGGCAGCCAGAACAGGAACATCCACCAGATCGGGTCGATCAGGAACTTGCCCAGGGCGAAGGCCCAGGTTTCCTTCTTGGTCAGCAGCTTGGCCCAGCCGATCTTCTCGACCGGGTCGGCCGGGTCCTGCTCGATGTGGGCCAGTTCGGCGGCCGACAGGCGCTTTTGCTCACGCGGGCGGCGATAGACGATCAGCCACAGCGGCAGCCACACCAGGCCGGCGATCCCGGTGACGATGAAGGCCATCTGCCAGCCGAAGGCCAGGACGATGCCCGGCACCACCAGCGGGGTGACGATGGCGCCGATGTTGGTGCCGGCGTTGAAGATGCCGGTGGCCAGGGCGCGCTCGTTCTTGGGGAACCACTCGGCCACGGCCTTGATGCCGCCCGGGAAGCCGCCGGCCTCACCGACGCCCAGGCCCATGCGGGCGATGGCGAAACCGCCGAAGCCGCGCGCCAGGGCGTGGCCGATGTGGGCGACTTGCCAGATCAGGAACGCGATGCCGAAGCCCCAGCGGGCCCCGATCTTGTCCATGATCTTGCCCCAGGCCAGGTACGCGATGGCGTAGGCCAGCTGGAAATAGAACACGAGGTCGGCGTAGTGGGTCTCGTCCCAGCCGAATTCCTTCGACAGGTCGGCCTTCAGCAGGCCGATGGTCTGGCGATCGACGTAATTGATCACCATCGCCAGGAACAGCAGGCCGACAATGACCCACCTGTACCGCCCGATCTTCGCAGACGGAGCCGGCATCGTTGGAGCGTCCATGGACGTCACATCCTCACCCTTAGGCTTGTAGTTATTCCGACGCCCCCGCCGGTTTTCCGATCGTTAGAGCGTTTCCAAGCGAAGAGGAAACCTGTTCGCTTGGAGAGACGCGGTAGAACAAAACACGCCTGATGCGCGACCAGGCCCTAGGCCGGGACCGCGACGCAGGCGACGCTTCCGAACGGGCCGAAGTCTACGCGGGAGGTGTCCCCGGCCGCAATGTCGTGAATGCCGGTGCTGGCGCCGGTGGTGACCAGCATGCCCTTCTTCAGCGGGCGGCCGCGCGAGGCGACGTGGCCCAGCAGGAAGGCCAGGGCCGCCAGCGGCGAACCGGGGATCGAGAACGCGCCGCCCTTGCCGACGGACACGCCGTTGATGAAGGTCTCGGCGGGCATGTCTTCCCAGGCGATGTCGCGCCAGTTCTCGACCACCGGGCCCAGGATCTGGCCGTCGTTGTTGCCGAAGTCCGAGGCGACGATGGGCGGGCCCAGCTGGTTGATGGTGGCCAGCGGGCTGCCGGCGATCTCGATGCCGACGATCAGCTCGCCCACGTATTCGGCGGCTTCCTCGGCGGTCCACTGGGTCTTGTCGGCCGGAGCGTCCTTGCCCAGGCGGATGATGAATTCGGCCTCGACGGCGGTGAAGCCGCCGGCGATGGCGCGGAACGGCGTCGGCGCTTCGCCGGCGTTCCAGACCTTGGTCTTGAAGATGCAGCCGGCCAGGCGCTCGGCGCCCAGGCGTTCGCGGTGCTGCGGGGGAACCAGGCCGACCTTCCAGCCCACCAGCTCGTCAGGCCACATGTCGATCGCCAGGTCCTGGACGGCATAGCCGTCGGCCATGGACTTGGGCAGCACGCCGCCCGGATAGCCGGGAACCGACACGCCCTTCAGGCGCGCCTCGACGAATTGTGGGGCGATGGATGCCGGTGCGAACACCTCGCTCTCGGCCTCGGAAACGGTCACGCCGCGAATCCTCCCTCGCGTTACACTCTACAGTCCCGTTAAACGGGCTTTGGTCACGCATAATGGAAACCGGTGTCATTGACAATCGGCCACGCGACACCGGTGGCAAGGGATTGTCATGCCCCTGTCATCGGGATTTCATGGGCTTTGATGATCGATCATCCCAAAATCCGGCGTGCGGTCCTGACCCTTCCCGAGATCGAGGCGGGTGAATCCGAGGATTCGCTGGCGTTTTCGGTGCGCGGCAAGGGCCTGTCCTGGCCCTATCTGGCCCGCGCCACGCCGAAGGGGCCACGAGAGCTCGTGCCGGGCGTCCTGGCCGTGCGCTGCCGGCTGGAGAAGAAGGAGATGCTGATCGAGGCCGCGCCGGAGATCTTCTTCGAGGATGACCACTATCGCGGCTATCCGGCCGTGCTGGTGCGGCTCGAAGCGGTCGAGACGGCGGAATTGAGCGCGCTGCTGCAAGACGCCTGGCGCGCGGTCGCCCCAAAGAGCCTGGTCAAGCGTTTCGACGCGGAGCGGTAGGGAACCGCTCGCCCGTCGTGCGCCTTCATCAGGCACGACACGGAGCCCCGCCATGGCCCACGGACAGCTCGCCGAATATCGTCGCAAGCGCGATTTCCAGAAGACCGCCGAGCCCAGCGGCGACGAGGCCGTCGACTCGGCTCCGCACGCGCGGTTCGTGATCCAGAAGCACGACGCCACCCGGCTGCACTACGACTTCCGGCTGGAGGTCGGCGGGGTGCTGAAGTCGTGGGCGGTGACCAAGGGCCCGTCCCTGGATCCGGCCGACAAGCGGCTGTCGGTCGAGGTCGAGGACCATCCGCTCGACTATGGCGACTTCGAAGGCACGATCCCCAAGGGCCAGTACGGCGGCGGCACGGTGCAGCTGTGGGACCGCGGCTATTGGAGCCCCGAGCCCGGCTTCGAGGACGTGGGCAAGGCGCTGAAGAAGGGCGAGCTGAAGTTCGTGCTGGAGGGCGAGCGCCTGCACGGTTCGTGGGTGCTGGTGCGGATGAACTGGGACCGCAACGCCAAGGACGGCCCCAAGCGACAAGAAGGGGGCAAGCGGTCGAACTGGCTGCTGATCAAACACAAGGACGCCGCCGCGCGGCCTGGCGGGGGGGCTTTGGTTCTGGAGGAGGACGCCTCGATCGCCTCGGGCCGCACCATGGCCGACATCGCGGCCGGCAAGGGCAAGGGGCCTTCGCCGTTCATCCTGAAGACCAAGGGCAAGGGCGACGCGGTGTGGAGCTCGCGGACCAAGGCCGAGCGCGAGGCGCTGGCCAGGGAGGCCGAAGAAACGCGAACCTTCGCTCCATCCCCCTCGGTGTCATCCCGGACAAGCGCGAAGCGCGCCGATCCGGGACCGACGCCTGAGCGCCGCGCTTCTCGCGGTCCCGGGTCTGCGCTTCGCTCCGCCCGGGATGACAAGAAGGGGGGGAAGAAGCCCGCCGTCCTGCCCGAGTTCATCGAACCCCAGCTGTGCAAGTCGCTCGACCGCCCGCCGGCCGGCCCGGGCTGGGCGCACGAGATCAAGTTCGACGGTTACCGCGTGCAACTGCGCGTCGAGGACGGCCGGGCGGTGTTGCGCACGCGCAAGGGCCTGGACTGGACCGAGAAGTTCGCCGCCATCGCCGAGGCGGCCGCGGACCTGCCCGACGCCATCCTGGACGGCGAGGTCGTGGCCCTGGACGCGGCCGGCCAGCCCGACTTCGCCGGCCTGCAGGCGGCGCTGTCGGACGGCGACACCGGCGACCTGATCTTCTTCGCCTTCGACCTGTTGGCGGAAAACGGCGAGGATCTGCGCGACCTGCCGCTGCGCGAGCGCAAGGCGCGGCTGAAGGCGATGATGGGCGAGGACGAGCCGCGCCTGCGCTTCGTCGACCACTTCGAGACCGCCGGCGACGCGGTGCTGCTGTCGGCCTGCAAGCTGGAGCTGGAGGGCATCATCTCCAAGCGGCTGGACGCGCCCTACCGCTCGGGCCGCAGCGAGACCTGGACCAAGGCCAAGTGCCGGGCGGGGCACGAGGTGGTGATCGGCGGCTACACCACGACGGGCAGCGCCTTCCGCTCGCTGATCGCCGGGGTCTATCGCGACGGCAAGCTGGCCCATGTGGGCCGGATCGGCACGGGTTTCGGCCGCGACAAGGTCGCCAAGTTGCTGCCCCGGCTGAAGGCGCTGGAGACCAAGGCCTCGCCGTTCGAGGGCAAGAACGCACCGCGCGGGGCCGAGAACGTCCACTGGGTGAAGCCCGAGCTGGTGGCCGAGATCGAATATGCCGGCTTCACCGGCGACGGCGCGATCCGCCAGGCGGCGTTCAAGGGCCTGCGCGAGGACAAGCCCGCCGCCGAGGTCGAGGCCGAAGTCCCGGCGTCGGCCGAAAGCGCCGAGCTGGCCGAGCCGACGCCCAAGGCGGCTGCAAAGCCCGCGCCCAAGTCCCAGACGATCGTCACCGCCAAGGAAGACAGCGTCGTGCTGGGCGTGACGATCTCCAAGCCCGACAAGCCGCTGTGGCCCGACGTCGACGGCGCGCCGGGGACCAAGATCGACCTGGCCCGCTACATGGCCGCGGTCGGGGAGTGGATGCTGCCGCACGTGAAGGGCCGGCCGGCCTCGATCATCCGGGTCCCGGACGGCATCACGGGCGAGACCTTCTTCCAGCGCCACGCCATGCGCGGGATGTCGTCGCTGATCGAGCAGGTCAGCGTGAAGGGCGACAAGCAGCCCTATATCCGCTTCGACCGGGTCGAGGCCCTGGTCGCCGCCGCCCAGATCGGCGGCGTCGAGATCCATCCGTGGAACTGCCAGCCGAACGATCCCGAGGTGGCCGGCCGGCTGGTCTTCGACCTGGACCCCGCGCCGGGCGTCACCTTCGAGGACGTGATCGCCGGGGCCCGCGAGATCCGCGACCGGCTGGAGGAATTGGGCCTGGCCAGCTTCTGCAAGACCACTGGCGGCAAGGGCCTGCACGTCGTCACGCCGCTGTCCGACAAGGTCCCGTGGGACGCCGCCAAGACCTTTGCCCGCGAGGTCTGCGCCCGCATGGCCGCCGACGCGCCGGACAAGTACCTGATCACCATGAGCAAGAAGGCGCGGGAAGGGCGGATCTTCCTGGACTACCTGCGCAACGACCGCACCTCGACCGCCGTGGCGCCCCTTTCGGCCCGGGCCCGGCCCGGCGGCACGGTGTCGATGCCGCTGAACTGGACCCAGGTGAAGGCGGGGCTGGACCCGACCAAGTACACGATCCGCACCGCCCCCGACCTGATCGCCAAGAGCACGGCCTGGGAAGACTATTTCGACGCCGCCAAGCCGCTGAAGGCGGCTATCAAGCGCCTGGGGTGAGGCGCCCCGTCTAGGTCGGCTTGCGGGCGTCGGCCGCTAACCGGTCGGCCTGGCGGTCCAGGTCGTCGGCCTGGGACGGCAGGCGGTCGGCGAGCGCGCGCAGTTCGGCGTCGGTGACGACATTGCCCCGGGCGCGGTTGTCCTCGATCTGCTTGGCGCGATAGGCGGGGTCGCGCAGGCGGGCGGCTTCCTGGCGCATCTGCTGGGCGCCGTTGCGCATCTGCACGGCGCCCTGGGCCATCTGAACGCGGGCCTGGACCATCTGGCGCGCGGCTTCCTCGCGGGCCTTCTCGCCGATCTGGCGGGCCCATTCGCCGTCGGCCCTGGCGCGTTCGGCCTCGACCCTGGCTCGTTCGCCTTCGACCCTGGCCCGCTCGGCGGCGTGGCGGGCGATGTGGGCCTGCGCCCGGCTCTCGGCGGCTTGGCGGCGGGCTTCGGCGGCGCGGGCGCGCGCCTCGGTCGCGGCCTGCCGCTCTTCGGGCGTGGCGGACCGGTAGTAGTAGCTGTAGCCGAGGGCTTCCGGCGGCGGAGGCGGAGGCGGCGGCGGTTCGGGCGGCGGCGGCGGGGCCGGCGGCTCGGGCGGCGGCGGAGGAGGGGGCGGGGGAACGGGCGACAGCGGGGCGAGCTCGGCCAGGGCGATCATCGGGGCCGGCGGCGCGGGCGGCAGAGGGGGAAGCGGCGGCAGGGGCGGCGCGGGCGGGGCGGCGACCAGGGGGACCGGCGGCGGGGCGGGCGGCTCCGGCGGCGCGACCCAGTCCTGGCGGGTGACGGCCAGCGCGGCCAGCGGCGTCGCGACGGCGGCCAGGGCGGCGACGGTCAGGGCCACCGTGAAAGGCCGGCGGCGGGCGGAGGTGTTCGTCATGATGCAGGCGATCCTTGTCTTCAGCGTTCGGGCGTCGGCGGCCATGGCGGTCGCGGCGATGCGGAGGGGATGGCGCAGAGGGATGGGCTGGGCGGCCAGGCTGATCAGGGCCTTGGCGTAGAGCGTGCGGTCGACGGTCTCGAGCGCGACGGCGTCGGCCGCTTCCTCCGAGCGTTCGGCCAGGACGGTGTGGAGCCGCCAGACCAGCGGATTGAACCAGAACATCGCCAGGGCCAGCCGCGACAGCACCAGGAAGATCCAGTCCTGACGGCGCAAGTGGGCCAGTTCGTGGGCCAAGATGGCGGAGGCGGCCCGGCGTTCGGCCAGGCTGGCCGGATCGACGATGATGAAGCCCGGCGCGACGCCCCAACTGAGCGGACTGGCGATCCGGTCGCTGGCCACCAGGCCGGGGCGGTCCTCCGGCGACAGGCGCTCCAGCGGCGCCAGCCAGTCGGGGCACTCCACCGCGCGCCCCTGGCGGGTCCAGCGGTTCAGGGTGTGCAGCCCCACCAGCAGCCGGCCGACGACGGCGGCGAAGCCCAGCAGCCACAGGCCGCCGATCAGGTCGGGCGTCGGATGGAACGAAGGCCAGGCCGGCATGCCCGACGCCGCCAGGCTCGCGACCGCGGCGGGTGCGTCCGGCGAAACCACGGCGAGCGGCGCGGCGGGCGGGGACGCCGGCAGCAGGGCCAGCTCCATCGTCGGCAGGGCGTTCATGATGACCGGCAGGGCCAGCAGCAGGCAGACCGTGGCGCGCAGGATGTCGACCCGCTCGACGGGGCGTCGGGTCAGGAACCGGGCGCAGGCCAGGCCGGCGCCGGCGACCAGGCTGGACTTGACCAGCAGGGACAGGAGCAGGGCCCAGGTCATGGCTTGCGCTCCACGGCCTGATCGATGGCCTGCTCGAGCGCGGCGGCCTCCTCGGGGGTCAGCCGCTGGCCCAGGCCCAGCAGGGCGGTGGCGGCGCTGGCCGCCGAGCCGGCGAAGAAGGTGTCGATCATCCGCTTCAGGGCGCCGGCGGCGACCGCCTCGGTGCGCTGGACGGGGCTGTACAGAAAGCCGTCGGGACCGGACGTGCGCTCGACCAGGCCCTTGGCCTCCAGGCGCGAGAGCATGGTGCGCACGGCGGAGTCGCTGAGCGGATCGGACAGGGCGCCACGGACGCCGGCGGCCGTGCCGGTTTCCAGGCGACACAGGGTCTCGAAGACCTCGCGTTCGCGTCGGGGCAGGGCTTCGATCACGGCGGCCTCCACGGGGCATGGTTCGCTACAGGTGTAGCGTTACATGTGTAGTGGGCCGGGTGAAGTGAATTCGCCGTAACCTGGAACGGGGCGTTTCGAGCGAGAGGGGGGTTACGGCTTGGCGGCCAACAGGACGGGCGTCGTCTCGATCAACTTGCGCGAGGTGATCATCGTCTTGGTGGTCTCGTAGTATTTCCGGAAATGCGGCGACTGGATGTGCGCCTGGTAGGCGGCCTCGTCGGCGTAGATCTCGAAGAACCGGAGTTTCGAAGGATTGTCCTTCTCGGCGACGGAATAGATCCCCAGCACTCCCGGCTCGGTGCGAACCGAGATTTCCATCTCTTCCTTCACGGCCGCCGTGTACCTGTCCAGCTGGGCCGGGTCGATCTCAAGTTCGGCGATCCGGACGATCTTAGCCTCGGCGATCGCGGTGTTGGACGCCTGCGCCATCGCACCGCCTTCCAGCGACAGGGCGCAGGCCGCGAGGGCGAGGCTGGCGAGCAGGCGTCGGTTCATGGCGGAGGCTCCCGGGGACGGTATCTCAGTTAGGACGTCGGACGCGCGGCGGCAACGCGTCCGCCCCGACCTCGCCCCGCCTTCGCCCCGCCAAAGCCAAGATCGGGCGCGATAACTGGACCATGAGCCCGCGCACGCGCCTGCTGACCCTTGTCGCCGTCCTCGGCCTGGCCTTCGCCGGGATCGCCGAGGCCTCGGTCGCGCCGCGCCTGATCGAGACGCCGGCCGCGGCGCCCGGCGACGCCCTGGCCGTGCTCTACTCCGGCGACGGCGGTTGGGGCGCGCTGGACCGCGGCGTGGCCAAGACGCTGGCGCGCGACGGGATCCCGGTGCTGGGCGTCAATTCGCTGCGCTATTTCCTGAACAAACGCCCGGCCCAGGCCGTGGCGGACGACCTGGCCGACCAGCTGCGCCTGCGCCAGGCGCGATGGGGCCGCCAGAAGATCGTGCTGGTCGGCTATTCGTTCGGGGCCGACGCCCTGCCGGTCATCGTGCCGCTGCTGCCCGCCGACCTGCGCGGCCAGATCAGGAGCGTGGTGCTGATCGGCGTGGGCCCGCACGGCGACTTGACCTTCCACCCCGCCAGCTGGCTGAACCGACCCACGCGGGACTCCTTCCCGGTAGCCCCGGCGGTCGAGGCGCTGAAGGGCCTGCCGATGACCTGCATCTACGGCGACAAGGAGCGGCTGGACATCTGTCCGACCCTGCCGGCGGCCACGATCCGCCAGGTCAGGCTGCACGGCGGCCACCATTTCGACGGCGACTATGCGGGCCTGGGCCAGGCCGTGCTGAAGGCCGCTAAGCTCTAGGTTCTCCGCTTTCGCGCGCTTCTTCACGCGAACCGGCTTCCATTTCGCTCGAAAGCGCTTTGGGTAACCGGCGCCCGCGCACATCCGCGTGAGCGGATCGTGACGCAGCTTCGCCGCATCGCGGGGATCGAAACCCCGCCAACGTGCGTTTCAAAGGCCTGTAGACATCGGAGAGGGCCTTCTCGCCATGACCGCGTTCGGGTCAGTCGTTCGGCATGCGTCGAACGATTTGCCGCCACCACCAGTCGCCTTGCCGCCCCGCGCGGCGTTGTTTCTCGATCTTGACGGAACCTTGGCCCCGATCATGCCCCGGCCCGAACAGGTCGGCCCCGACGCACGCCGCGCGGCGCTGCTCGACGAGCTGACGCGCGTCCTCGATGGGCGCGTGGCCGTCGTCAGCGGGCGCGGGCTGGAAGACCTCGACCGCATCCTGGAAGACAGAGTGAAGTACGTCGCCGCCGTCCACGGCCTGGTGCGGCGCGGCGCCCACGGCGTCGACCGCGTCCAGCCGCACCCCGACCTCGAACACGCCCGCGATGTGCTGCGGGACCTGGCGCGCAGCGATAGGGGCCTGCTGTTCGAGGACAAGGGCCTCAGCGTCGCCTTGCACTATCGCAACGTGCCCTCGGCCGCCGACGCGGTGATCGAGGCGGCTGAGCGGTTAGGTCAGTCGTCGCATCTGGTGGTCCAGCTGGGCGACATGGTCGCCGAGCTGCGCACGCCGGGCCAGGACAAGGGCAAGTCGGTCGCCGCCTTCCTGCGCGAGGCGCCGTTCGACGGCGCGACCCCGGTGTTCGTCGGCGACGACCTGACCGACGAGGACGGCTTCGCCGCCGCCGCCCGCCTGGGCGGCTACGGCGTGCTGGTCGGTCCCGAACGCCCCACCCAGGCTGCCTACCGCTTGAACGACTGTGACGCCGTGCTGGGCTGGCTGGGCGCCTCAATAGGAAAGGCCGCCGCATGAGCCGTCTGATCGTCGTTTCCAACCGCGTGAACCCGCCGACGGGCAAGGGCGACGAGAGCGTCGGCGGCCTGGCCATGGCCCTGGCCGCGGCCCTCCGCGAATATTCCGGCATCTGGTTCGGCTGGAGCGGCAAGACCACCACCGAGTTCACCGGCCAACTGAACATGCAGAAGGCCGACGGCGTGACCGTGGCCACGGTCGACCTCGAGGAGGGCGACTACCAGGAATATTACAACGGCTACGCCAACAAGACGCTGTGGCCGCTGTTCCACTATCGCGTCGACCTGACCGCCTACGACCGCTCGTTCGGCGAGGGCTATGACCGGGTCAACAAGCGGTTCGCCGAGACGCTGCTGCCGCTGATCGAGCCCGACGACGTGATCTGGGTGCACGACTATCACCTGATCCCGATGGCGCGGGAGCTGCGGCGGCTGGGCGTGACCAACCGCATCGGCTTCTTCCTGCACATTCCCTGGCCGGCCCACCAACTGGTCGTGACCCTGCCGCGCCACCGGCCGCTGGTCGAGGCGATGTTCCACTACGACCTGATCGGCTTCCAGACCGAGGAAAGCGTCCAGGCCTTCGAAGGCTATGTGTTCAACGAGGTGGGCGGCGAGCGGACCGAGGACGGGCGGCTGACGGCTTTCGGCCAGACCACCACGGCCGGCGCCTTCCCGATCGGCATCGACGCCGAGGACTTCGCCCGCATCAAGGACAGTCCGCGCGCCCTGCGGGTCTACGACCGGCTGATGGCCCACAGCGTGTTCCGCAAGATGGTCGTGGGCGTGGACCGCCTGGACTATTCCAAGGGGCTGGAGGAGCGGCTGATCGGCTTCGAGAAGTTCCTGCGCGACAATCCCGAGGCGCGCCGCGAGGTGATGCTGCTGCAGATCGCGCCGCTGTCGCGCGACGAGGTCGAGGCCTACCAGGACCTGCGCTCGCGGCTGGACGGCCTGATCGGCCACATCAACGGCGCCTATGCCGACATGGACTACAACCCGATCCGCTACCTCAATCGCAGCTATCGCCGCGACGAGCTGGCCGGGGTCTATCGGGCCTCCAAGGCCGCCCTGGTCACGCCGCTGCGCGACGGGATGAACCTGGTGGCCAAGGAGTACATCGCCTCGCAGGCGCCGGAGGACCCCGGCGTGCTGATCCTGTCGCGCTTCGCCGGCGCCGCGCGGCAGATGAAGGAGGCGCTGATCATCAATCCCAACAGCCCCGAAGAGATCTCGGACGCCCTGACCCGGGCGCTGAACATGGACCTCGACGAGCGCAAGCGGCGCTTCGAGAGCCTGATCGACAATGTCACCCGCCAGGACGTCACCGCCTGGCGCGACGACTTCGTGGCCCAGCTGCGCGATCCGACGCCGGTTGCCGTCGCCAAGCCGACGATCAAGATCCCGCCCGCCCTTACCGTGCGGGCCGGGGGGAGGAGCTAGCATGGCCGCGCGACCCACCTGGCAAGGCCACCTGCGGCTGTCCCTCGTCACCTGTCCGGTGGCGATGTACACGGCCGTCTCGCCCGGCGGCGAGGTGCGGTTCAACCTGCTGCACCCCAAGACCCACAACCGCATCAAGATGGTCGCCACCGATCCGGACCTGGGCCCGGTCGACCGCGCCGACCTGGTCAAGGGCTACGAGTACGAGAAGGACCACTATGTGATCCTGACGCCGGAAGAGATCGAGAGCGTGCGGCTGGAAAGCACCCGCACCATCGACATCGAGCGCTTCGTCGACGCCGACGACATCGACCGGCTCTACTGGGACAACCCGTATTTCCTGGTGCCGGACGGCAAGCTTGCGGTAGACGCCTACACCGTGATCCGGGACGCCATGGCCGGGGCGGGCAAGATCGCCCTGGGCCGGGTGGTGATGCACACCCGCGAGCGGCTGTTGGCCATCGAGCCGCGCGACAACGGCCTGGTCTGCTACACCTTGCGCAGCCACGACGAGGTGCGCGACGCGGCCGAGCTGTTCGACGACATCCCCGACCGCAAGGCCGACCCGCAGATGGTGGCCATCGCCGAGAAGATCATCGAGCAGCAGGAAGGCCCGTTCGATCCCAGCCAGTTCAAGGACCGCTACGAGGACGCTCTGCGAGCCCTGATCAAGCAGAAGGAAAAGGGCGGCAAGGCCAAGGTGACGGTCGAGGAGCCGGAGAACACCAACGTCGTCGACCTGATGGAGGCCCTGCGCAAGAGCCTGGGCCACAAGCCGGGGGCATCGGCGGCCCATTCTTCCACGACCAAGTCGGCGGCCAAGCCCAGGAAGGCCGCGGCAAAAGCGCCCGCCAAGCGCAAGAAGGCCTCCTAGAAGGCCTTGCGGCGTTTTTGCGCTTGTCATCCGCCGCGACGCGCCGCTTCTGCGGGTGAGTGACACGCCGTTTTCCGAAATTCCTCCCGCGCGCCGTCGTGCTGGGCGTCATCGCCCTGGCGACGAGCAGTTGCGTCAGCCTCGAGGCGTCGACCCCCAAGGTCAGCGGCGAGCTGGAATGCCTGGGCGCCAGGACCTCGCGGCCCACCGTGATCCTGGAGGCCGGCGCGTTCGGCGGGGCGGCCGACTGGTCGCTGGTGGCCGAACGGCTGGCGCGGGGCGGCGAGGTCTGCGCCTACGACCGCGACGGCATGGGGCTGGCGGAAATCCACGACCTTGATCGCTCGCCCGTCGCCGTCGCCACGCGGCTGGAGGCCCTGGTGGCGCGCAAGGTCGGCGACGCGCCGGTGATCCTGGCGGGACATTCGAATGGCGGGCTCTATGTCGAGGCCTTCGCCCGCATATGGCCCGAGCGCACGGCCGGTCTGGTGCTGGTCGACGCGGTGGGGACCGACGTCAAGGACCAGCCGCTGGCCCGGGTCGACCTGGAGCGCGAGGCGCGGCTGGCCGCCTTCACCCCGACCGCCCGCGCCGTCGGCCTGACCCGCCTGGTCCCGCTGATGGACGACATCTCGCCGGCGGCCGAGGCTGCGGCCCGTCGGCGGTCGGCGTGGACGGGGCGGACCAGCATCCAGGCCGGGCTGCGGGAAGTGCGGGCTTTCCTGCCGGGCCTAGCCGCCGTCGACGCCCTGCCGCCGCTGCGGCCGACCATCCCCGTGGCCGTGATCGTCGCCAGCCGGACGCCCGACAAGCCGCTGGACCGCGCCTGGCGCGCCGCCCAGGTCGCTCCGGCCGATCGCGCCTGCCGCGCGGTGGTCATCGACGCCTTCGCCAGCCACACCTCGATCCTCGACGCCCAGCGCGACTACGTGGTCGACGCCGTGGGTTGGCTGGACGGTGCGCAGCCGTGGGCGGGCCAGCGGCGCTGCTGAGCGGCGTTCAGCGCGCCCGCAGCCAGCGCCGCACCGGCGCGTCGTAGAACCGGAACGCGGCCCAGGCCACGGCCGGCGCGACGACCATCGCCAGGACCGGGAACCACAGCGGCAGCTCCGTTCGCCAGCCGTCCGAATAGAGCCGCAGCATCACCGCCCAAGTCGCCCAGTGCAGCGCATAGAGCGGGTACGAGACCTCGCCCGTCGTCCGGCACACCGCGCCGGCCGCGCCCTTGGGATCGTGGGCGCCCATCAGCACCAGCATCGGGAACAGTACGGTCACGCAGGCCAGGTCATAGGCGCCGTTCCAGTAGCCTCCCGGTATCAAGGGCGTCGCCAGCACCGCCAGCAGGATCGCGGCGGGCAGCCACAGGCGCGGGCGGGGCGCCAGGGCGCGATAGCGCCAGCTCAGCCAGCCCAGGCAGAAGCTGTACGTCGCCCGCGCCACGCCCAACCAGAAGGTCGCCTGGTCCCAGCCGGTCTCGATTCCGTTCATGCCCCAGACGCCCCAGATCATGAACGCGCCGCAGCCGAAGACGAGCGTGGCCACGAACAGGTCGGGGACGCGGCGCAGCGGGAACCAAAGAGCGCTGACGATCACTTCCAGGCACAGCGACCAGGCCGGCGGATTGAAGGGGAAGAGGCTCGTGAAGGCATAGTCGGGCGGATGGCCCAGGCGCGGGATCAACAGCAGCCCGCGGGCCAGGTTCGGCCAGAACGGAGGACTGTGGTTGGAGGTCAGCACCGCGCCGACCAGTGTCGCCAGCACCAGCAGCGGCCAGATGCGCACGGCGCGGATCCACAGATAGGCAGGCCAGCCGATATCGCGCCGCTGGAAGGCGTGGGCCAGGACGAAGCCGCTGAGGCAGAAGAAGAAATCCACCGCCAGATAGCCATGGGCGAAGACGCCCTGCCGGCCCGTCCAGCCGGCGACGTGGTACAGCAGCACCCCCAGCGCCGCCACCGCTCGCAGGCCGTCCAAGGCGGCGAGGCGTTGTGTCCTGTGTTCCGTCACCCGTCGGTTCTTGAGGATCGCGGCCGGTTTCGCAAGAGGCGCTAGGCGACCAGCGACGCGACGATCCGGGCGTGGAGGTGCTCGCGATAGGCCTGCGCCGTCCAGCCGCGTTGCGTGACCAGATCGTCCCAGGCGGCGACCGAGGTCATGGTCCACAGGACGTCGGCGGCAAGCGCCGGATCGAGGCCGGGACGCAGCCGTCCTTCCGCCGCCAGGCGCGTGACCACGGCCCGGCTGCCCTCCAGGCGGTGGTCCTGGCGGTCGCGCCAGGCGCTCTCGGCCGCCGGATCCTGGCGGCGCAACACCTCGAAGGCGTCGACGATGGGCTTGTAGCCGGGGTTCAGGCGGGCCTGCAGGTCGAGGACCATCGCCAGCGCCTCCAGGGCCGTCGGCGCCTCGCGGATGGCGGCCAGTTCCTGGACCAGGCCGCGCTTGCCGTCGACATAGCGCAGCAGGGCCACGAAGAGGTCGGCCTTGTCGGCGAAGGTCAGGTACAGCGCCTGGCGCGACAGCCCGGCTTCCTTGGCGATGGCCCCCATGGCGATGGGGCCCTGGGCGCGCTGGATCAGCGCGAGCGTGGCCTCGAGGATGCGGGCGCGGGTGGTCTGGGGTGGGCTTGACAGGGTGTAAAGTCCGGCGCTAGACGAGAGTGGCTTGACACAGTGTCAAGCGCGTCGGGCGCGACCGCAAGCCCTTTCGAAATCCGGAGACGACCCATGCTTGTCCACACGTTCCGAGGACCCGGCCGGATCTTCGGCTTCACGGCCCAGGCCGATGGCGCGAACCTGCCGGCGGCCTACGCGCCCTGGACCGCGTTCAAGACCATCGAGATCCACCCCGACGAACCCCACGCCGGGGTCGATCCGAACGCCTGCCTGGCCGATATCGAGGCCCACGGCTTCCACCTGACGGACGCCCACGCGCGGATCGCGCCGGAGAGCGTCTAGCTCCAGGCCGCCGCCAGGAACATCACCGCGCCCACCTCGACGGCGTCGCTCAGACCGTGGGCGACCATCGGGGCCAGCAGGCTGCGCGTGCGCTCCATCAGCCAGACATAGGTCAGGCCGAAGGCGAAGGCGTAGAGCTGCTGGGCGATGGCCAGGTGCAGCGGCTGGTGCAGGAAGCTGTCGTAGTGGGCCAGGCCGAACATCACCGCGACGATGTAGGCCGCCACCGGCAGGTCCAGCCGTCCGATCCGCAGGCGGCCGGGGACCAGCACCGTCAGCATGCCGACCAGCAGGCCGCGGAAGATCGGCTCCTCGTTGACGCCGGCCAGCAGCATCATCGACAGCCAGCCGGCCGCCGAACCCGGATAGTTGACCTCGGGCGCGGTGTGGCTCAGCAACTGCGGCCAATAGTCGGCGACCAGCATGATCAGCGCCATGGCCAGGCCGATCCCGACGGCGGGGAACAGGTAGGTTCGGCCCGGCGGCCAGCGCAGATGGCCGTCCGACTGGGGCAGGAGCCGCTGCATCACCAGGACGCCGATCACGCCCGCCGACGCCTGCAGCAGCATGGCCAGGCCCATGAACACCCAGGCCTGGTGGTGGAAGAGGTCGATGTTGGACTTGTCGATCCAGCGCGCGGCCTCGCGGCAGGGCACGAGGATCCCCTGCATCAGCACCGCCGCCAGCACGATGGGCCAGAGGCGGAACTTGAAGTCGGTCAGTTCGACGAAGGGGCGGGGCGAGGGCAGGGCGGTGTCGGTCATGCCGACCTTGTCCCAGCCTCAGGCCGCGTCGGTCTTGAACCGATGTTGCAGCCCAGCTTGCAAACGCCACTGGCCCGGCGGGCGACCGGTCAGGGCTTTGACGTCGCGGCTCATGTGGGCCTGATCGGAAAAGCCGGTCTCGACAGCGATCTCGGCGAGCGACGCGTCGCCGGTGACGATCGCCGTCCAGGCGCGTCGGGCCCGGGCCTCCACACGGAAGCGCGAGGGGGCCACGCCATAGCAGTCGCGGAACCAGCGGAAGGCGGTCTCGCGGGCGACGCCCTGGTCGCGGGCCCAGGCCTGGATCCCCGGCGTGTCGTCGCCCGACAGCGCCTGGGCCATCAGGTCGGGCGCGTCGGCCAGAGGGACCTCACCGGGCAGCAGGGTCTCCAGCAGGGCGGTGGTCGCCTCGCGCGGATCGCGCTGGGCCAGGCGGGCCAGCAGGTCCGGATCGGCGGCGCGGGCCATGCCGGGCAGGTCGTCGACCACGGCGGGCAGGGGCAGGCTGAGGATCAGGGCTTGGCCGGCGATCTGGTCGCAATGGCTGGAAAAGGCCCCGTGGATCAGCACGTCGCCGGGCCGCACGCGCCAGCGACCCCGCTCGCCGGCCTCCTCGTAGCCGCCGGCCAGCACCACGGCGGCATAGGCCTCGTCATGGATGTGGCGAGGGATGGTCTGGCCCGGCGGCAGGGCCTGGCGAAGGTCGGGGCGGGCGCGCGACATGCCGCCACCCTAGCAGGCTGGGCGGACCAGGCAGCTTAAAGCGGTGTCATCTACCGCACCGAGGTCCACGGCCGGCTCAGCAGCACCGCGCAGTTGATCAGCCCGACCAGGGAATAGGTCTGCGGATAGTTGCCCCACAGCTCGCCGTCCGCGAAGCCGATGTCCTCCGACAGCAGGCCGGCGGTGGTGCGGCGCTCCAGCATCTCCTCGAACAGGGCGCGGGCCTCCTCGATCCGGCCGGCCAGGTAGAGCGCCTCGACCAGCCAGAAGGTGCAGATGTTGAACGCCGTCTGCGGGGCGCCGAAGTCGTCGGGGATGGCGTAGCGCAGCAGGTACGAGCCCTTGCGCAGACCCGCCTCGATGGCCGCCACGGTGGCGGCGTTGCGCGGGTCGTTGGCCTCGATGAAGCGCAGGTCGACCAGCTGCAGCAGGCTGGCGTCCAGTTCGTCGCCCTCGAAGGTGGCGGCGTAGCGGCCCAGCGTCTCGTTCCAGGCCCGCTGGTCGATGGTGGCGCGCACCTTGGCGGCGCGGTCGTTCCAGAAGTCGGCGCGGTCGGCCAGGCCCAGGCGGGCGGCGGCGTTGCCCAGCCGGTCGCAGGCCGCCCAGCACATCACCGCCGAATAGGTGTGGACGTTGGCCCGGCCGCGGAACTCCCACAGGCTGGCGTCCGGCTGGTCGTGCAACTGGAAGGCCCGCTCGCCCACCGGCTCCAGGTTCTGGAAGTCCTCCACCGTGCCGGGCCGCAGCAGGCGCTCGTCGAAGAAGGCCTGGACGGTGGACAGGATGATCTGGCCGTAGACGTCGTGCTGCTGGTGCTCGAAGGCCTGGTTGCCGATGCGCACCGGCCCCATGCCGCGATAGCCGGGCAGGGCGGGGGCGAAGCGCTCGGTCAGCTGCGGCTCGAAGCCCACGCCAAACAGCGGCTGGATATGGCCGCCGGCCGCCCGGTCGACGATGTTGCGCAGGTAGCCCAGATAGTTCTCCAGGATGTCGACGGCGCCCAGCCGGTTCAGGGCCTGGACCACGTAATAGGCGTCGCGCAGCCAGCAGTAGCGGTAGTCCCAGTTGCGGCCGCTGTCGGCGTGCTCGGGGATCGAGGTGGTCATGGCCGCGACGATCGCCCCGGTCTCCTCGTGCATGCAGAGCTTCAGGGTGATGGCCGAGCGGATCACCGCGCTCTGGTAGTCCAGCGGCACGGCCAGGCCGCGCACCCAGTCCATCCAGTATTCCTGGGTCTGCTGCAGCATGCGGTTGCAGGTGGCCCCGATGTCGGCGTTGAAGCCCTCGTCGGCGCCCAGGAACATGGCGACCGGCTTCTCCAGCCGGAAGGTGCGCTCCTCCAGGATGTGCGAGACCGGGCCGTCGGTGGACAGGCGCAGGGTCATGTCCGAGCACAGGAAGCGGATGTGGTTGGAGCCGTGGGTGGTGTCGGCCGCGCGTGAGCCCCACTCGGCGGTCGGGCGCAGGCGGATGGTGATCCGCGCCACGCTGGTCAGGGGGCGGATCAGGCGGATGAAGGCCGTGGGGCGGAAGCTGCGGCCGAACTGCTGGTAGCGGGGGGAAAAGTCGATGATCTCGACGCTGGCCCCGTCGGCGTCGGTGATCACCGTGCGCAGGATCGGGGTGTTGCGCAGGTACTCCTGCTCGACCGTCTTGGCGCCGTCGACCGCCACCTCCCAGGTGCCCTTGGCGGTGGGATCGCCGGGCTCCAGTCCGCCCAGCAGCGAGCTGAACACGGGGTCGGAATCGATGCGCGGCGCGCAGGCCCACACGAAGCGCCCGCAGCGGTCGATCAGGGCGCTGACGGCGCAGTTGCCGATCGGGAAGAGGTCGAGGTTCTGCGGCATGTCGTGGTTCCGCTCGCTTTTACGCTTCAATTTTTAATCCGCTCATCCCGGCGAAGGCCGGGACCCAGATCCCAAAGCGGAGAGGCTAATTGGAAGGGCGCTGAGCTTGTGGAGCCAACACCCAGCCTTGCCATCTGGGTCCCGGCCTTCGCCGGGATGAGCGGAACGAGAGAGAGGTCACCGCCTGATCAGGATGGGCACCGGCGACTGCTTGCTGGTGTGGGCCGCGACGTGGGCGCCGACATGTTCGAAGGTGATGTCGGTGACGGCCGTACCGATCCTCAGGCCGTCGACCTGCAGGTGGTCGATGCCGATCGGCAGGCGCGGATCGCTCAGGTGCACCTCGCCCTTCCAGCCGTCGATGGTGATGCCCAGGCACGCCTGCAGCATCATGAAGGCCGAGCCGGCCGCCCAGGCCTGGGGCAGGCAGGCCACCGGATAGGCCACCGGCGGCTCGCCCGGCTGGCGCGGGAATCCGCAGAACAGTTCGGGCAGGCGCATCTCGTAGTGGGCGGCGGTCTCGAACAGGCCCGAGGTCATCTCGACCACCCCGTCGCGGTGGCCGTAGCGGGCCAGGCCCATGGCGCAGATGGCGGTGTCGTGCGGCCAGACCGAGCCGTTGTGGTAGCTCATCGGATTGAAGCGCGGCTCGCCCTGGGCCAGGGTCCGCACGCCGAAACCGTTGTGGAACGCCGCCGACAGCAGGGCGTCGGCCACCTTCTTGGCCCGGGCGGGCGAGGGCAGGCCGCAGAACAGCAGGTGACCGGGATTGGAGCCGCGAACGCGACAGGGCTTGCCGTGGCCGTCGACGGCCATGGCGTAGAAACCCTTGTCCTCCATCCAGAACTTGGTCTCGACCTGCTGGCGCAGATGCTCGGCCTTGGCTCGCCAGCGTTCGGCGTTGTCGGGATCGCCGCGCCGCTGAGCCAGGTCCGCCATGCCCTTGAAGGCGGCGAAGGCGTAGCCCTGGACCTCGACCACGGCGATCGGCCCGTCCGGGAACTTGCCGTCCTCGTGGAAGACGCTGTCCTCGCTGTCCTTCCAGTTCTGGTTCGACAAGCCGGAGTCCAGGCCCCGGGCGTAGTCGATCAGGCCGTCGCCGTCGCTGTCGCCGAAATGCTCGATCCAGGCGATCGCCGCCAGCAGCGGCTCCCACAGGCCGTCGATGAACTCCAGATCCCCCGTGCGCTCGGCGTAGGCGCAGGCCAAGGCCACGAACAGCGGCGTGGTGTCGACCCCGCCGTAGTAGCGGCCGAACGGCAGCTCGCCCAAGGCGGTCATCTCGCCCTTGCGGGTCTCGTGCATGATCTTGCCGGGCGCGCTGTCGCGGAAGGCGCTGACCTCCTCGGCCTGGTGCTCGGCCAGATAGCCCAGCACGCCCTTGGCCAGGCCGGGCTCGATCCACAGCACCTGCCAGGCGGTGATGATCGCGTCGCGCCCGAACGGGGTAGAGAACCAGGGGATGCCGGCATAGGGGTAGGGGCCGGTGGCGAACTGGGTGGTCAGCAGGGCCAGGTCCGCCCGCGACTTCTCAAGCCAGTCGTTGAACAGCCGGCCCGAGCTGTGCAGCCGCGCCCCGTGACGCCGCCGCTTGCGCATGTCGATCCGGGCCCGCGCCGCCGCCGCCCGCCAGCGCTCGCGCGTCGGCGGATGGGCGTGATCGACGCCAACCTCGATGTAGAGATCGAAGTGGGTCTCCGGCGTCAGCATGAACATGAAGTCGGCCCGTTGCGGACCCAGGCGTCCCGGCGGCTCGGAGAACGAGATGATGCTGGTGCGCCGCACGCCGTCCAGCCCGTCATAAGCGTAGGTCACCGAGCGGCCGTTCATCTCGGCCGGCAGCACGCGGCCCCTGGCCGGACGCTTGGAGCCGCGCACCTCGAACATGTCGTGGAAGTCGGCGTCGTATTCCAGGCTGACCGGCAGGATGACCATGTCGCGGCTGTAGTTGACGAAGCGCAGGCGCTCGTAGAGCCGCTGGTCCCACAGGAACCGCTTGCGCTCGACATGTATCGCGCCGTGCGGCGCGGCCGCGCCGCCCAGGGCGGGCAGCGGTTCGTTGGTCGAGTGCGAGGTGAAGAACACGTTGTCCTGCGACACCGCCGCGCTCAGCAGGGCCGGCGAGCGATTGCCCAGCAGCAGGCGCAGCTTGGACAGCAAGCGGGTGTCGTCGTGGAACAGGCCGTCGGCCGCGCCCAGCACGTCGCCGAAGGCGTCGGCCACCAGGAAGGTGTCCTTGTCCTTCAGCGCGAACAGCCGGTAGGGGACGCGCGGTTCGCCCGTCTCGCCCTGTTCGACGGCGCCGCTTGGCGTTGGGCCCGGTGTGAGATCGTCCATATCTTTTGGCCCCTTGCGCTGAGGTCCCTCGAAAACCCGCCGCGCCGCGTAGGTGCGGCGGGCGGGTTCCAGATTCCTAAAACCTGATCGTGTCTGCGACGCGGCGACCGCGCGAAGTCAGGGTCAGGCGCTTTGGGCCAGCGTCAGACGCGGCGGCGCGGACGCTTCTTCCAGGCGATCATAGAGGTCCAGGTACCGGCGGGCCATGGCTGTGGCCGAGAAGCGGGTCTCGAACCGGCGGCGGACCTCGAAACGGTTGATCTCGCCCAGGCGCTGGGCCGCCGCGACGGCGCTGTCCTCGTCGTGGACGATGAAGCCGGTCAGGCCGTCCTCGATCACCTCGGGCACCGAGCCGCAGTTGTAGGCGATCACCGGCGTGCCGCAGGCCATGGCCTCGATCATCACCAGCCCGAACGGCTCGGGCCAGGCGATGGGGAACAGCAGGGCCTCGGCGCCGCCCAGGAAGTCGGACTTCTGATGGTCGCCGATCTCGCCGACGAACTCGATCAGCGGATGGTCCATCAGGTGCTCGACCTCGTCGTGGAAATAGGCGCGGTCGGCGGCGTCGATCTTGGCGGCGATCTTCAGTTTCTTGCCCAGGCGCTTGGCGATGGCGATGGCGCGATCGGGGCCCTTCTCGGGCGAGATCCGGCCGAGGAAGGCCAGGTAACCCTCGGATTTTTCGCGGAAATCATAGATCTCCTCGGCCATGCCGTGCAGCACCGTGCCGGCCCAGTTGGCGAAGGGCAGGGGCTGGCGCTGGTCGTCGGAGATCGAAACCAGGGGATATTGCGGCCAGCGGCGATAGACGCCGGGCAGGTCCTTCAGGTCCAGCCGCCCGTGCAGGGTTGTCAGGGTCTTGGCCGCCATGTCCTCGAACATCGGGAAGTGGATCATGTCGGTGTGGAAGTGGATCACGTCGAAGCGGTGGGCCTGGCGGCGAACCTCGGACAGCATCGCCATGTGGGCGGCCAGGTCCGACTTCAGCAGGGCGGGATCCAGGCGGATCGCCTGGTCGCGCACGACGACCAGCTCGGCCTTGGTGCGGGCGTCGCCCGAGGCGAACAGGGTGACGTCGTGCCCCAGGTCGACCAGGGCGTCGGTAAGGTGGGCGACAACCCGTTCGGTCCCACCGTAAAAGCGTGGGGGGACAGCTTCGTACAGGGGCGGAACCTGGGCGATCCTCATCGACGAAAATCCTGACGCTGGAAGGGCGCGACGGCGCGTCCTGACCCCCGATCAAACCGCCAGTGTGGCGTTAAGGTTCCGCATCGGAAATAAAGAACCATAAGCGATCTGAACCGTTCGCCTTCCACGATACGAGCGTTGACGCGCATGGATCGCGACGGCCATTTGAGAGTGCGCGGACTGGCCGCGTGCGAGCGTACGGCGAGACCTTTCGACTGTGATCAAGTCCTGGACCAAACGTGACGCACTGCTTGGCGGCGCGCTTTCCCTGTTCTCGCTTTCTTCGGCCGTAGCGCAGATCCAAAATCCGCCCCTGGTGAAGGCCCCGCAGCGGGCGCCGCAACAGCCGCTCCCGCCGCCGCCGACCAGCGTGGTCCTGCGGGCCGACCAGGTCGATCTGCTGATCAAGACCCTGGGCCAGGCCTACACCCACGGCTTCGAGCCGACCGCCTTCGCGCCGGACGCCTTCCTGCCGTTGCTCAGCGCCCGCGACGCCCTGACCCGCCAGGGCGCTCAGGCCCAGTTGATCGACCTGACCCTGCGCTACGCCCGGGCCGTGCGCACCGGACGCCTGGCGCCGGACGCCTTCCTCAACGACTGGGGCCTGCGCCCCTTGCCCTACGATCCGGGTCCCGACTTCGTGCAGGCGGCCGCCCAGGATCGCCTCGGCCCGTGGCTGGACAGCCTGCCGCCGCCCTATACCGGCTACCAAACCCTTCGTAAGGGCCTGGCGACCTATCGCGAGATCGCCGCGGCCGGCGGCTGGAAGTCCATCCCGGCGGGGACCGAGGCGCTGAAGCCGGGCGCGGCCGGCGATCCGCGCATCGCCGCGCTGGAGGTCCGCCTGGCGGTCGAGGACGCCACGGTGGCCGTCGACAAGGCCCCGGTGTTCGACGAGGCCCTGCAGCAGGCCCTGATGCGCGCCCAGAAGCGCTTCGGCCTCAATCCCGACGCCAGCCTGGGCCCGGCGACCCTGGCGGCCCTGAACGTGCCCGTCGAACGCCGGATCGATCAGATCCTGGCCAACATGGAGCGCTGGCGCTGGCTGCCCCAGCAGCTGCCGGCCGACCGCATCCAGGTCAACATCGCCGCCGCGGTGATGAGCGTCTTCCACGACGACGCCCCGAACCTGACCATGCGGGCGGTGACCGGCCGTCCGGGCGACGAGACGCCGATGCTGCAGTCGACGATCCACTCGATCGTGCTCAATCCGCCGTGGAACGTGCCCTCGTCGATCGCCAGCAAGGAGTTGTGGCCCAAGGAGCGGGCCAATCCCGGCTATCTGGCGCGCAACGACTTCATCGTCATCTCGACCGGCGAGGGGACCTCGCGCCTGCAGCAGAAGGCCGGACCCAAGGCCGCCCTGGGCCTGGTGAAGTTCGACTTCGACAATCCGTACGGCGTCTATCTGCACGACACGCCCAGCCGCTCGAAATTCGCGAGCTTCAGCCGCCTGGCCAGCCACGGCTGCGTGCGCCTGGAAAAGCCGATCCCGCTGGCCAAGCAACTGCTGGCCTCCAGCCCCGACTGGCAGCCGGACGTGGTCGACGCGACCATCGCCGCGGGCAAGACGGTGCGGGCCCAGCTAGCTCAACCAATCGCCGTATTTCTGCTCTACTGGACCGCCTACATGACCCCAGACGGGCAGATGAACTTCCGCGACGACCCTTATGGGTGGGACAAGGTGCTGGTGCAGCGTATCGCCGCAGGAGCCCCTGGCTCCGCTTGACCCCCGGGTCCACGTGAGGCCTCTTCCCGGCATGGGCCTTTCCAGTTTGGAAAGACTCAAGCGTCTTTAGTGCTCGTGTGAGGGTCGCCAAGTGCGGCGGCCCAGCCTTCCGGCGTCTCGCGAGGTCAGTCCGGGGAAGCGTAAAATGATCGAACGACGCAAGCTGTTGGGGCTTGGCCTTGGCGTGCTCGGCGCGAGCGCGATCGGGCCGATGGCCGCCTTCGCCCAATCCAAGCTGGGGATCTCCGATCCCATCGCCGATCTGCTCCAGCGACAGTCGGAGCTGCCCGAGGGCATGGCCGACGACGCGCTTCCGGCCGTCGCCGCCGCCCCGATAGCAACGCCGGTCGCGGCGACCCGTTCCGCCTCGCACGCTCCCCGCTGGCTGAAGCTGCACAACATCCACACCCAGGAAAAACTGGAAGCGGTCTATTTCGACAAGGGCGAGTACGTGCCCGACGCCGTCCAGGCCCTGGACAAGGTGCTACGCGACTATCGCACCGGCGACGTCTATTCGATGCATCCGGAGCTGTTCGACACCCTTTCGACCCTGTCCCAGAAGACCGGCTCCAAGTCGCACTTCCAGGTGATCTCTGGTTATCGCTCGCCCAAGACCAACGCCATGTTGCACGAACGCAGCGGTCAGGTCGCCAAACGCAGCCTGCACATGGACGGCAAGGCTATGGATGTCTATCTGGAGGATGTCGCGCTGGATCGATTGAGGGCCGCGGCCCTGGATCTCAAGCGCGGCGGCGTGGGTTATTACCCCGTCAGCAATTTCGTCCACCTCGACGTCGGACCCGTCCGGCGTTGGGTCGGCTCCTAAGAGGGCCGCAGATCAGAGGAAAGCCCGGATGGCCAAGGCCGAACGCAAGAGCAACCCGTTCGGATGGATCCTCCTGGGGGCTCTGGTTGGAGCCATCGCCACCGCCGGCGTGCTGCTGATGGCGTCCTCCATGAACTTCGACGGCGGCTACGAAGAAGGTCCGGCCGAGATCCGCACGGCCGCCGACGACGCGGCCAGCGCGGCCGCCCGTCCGACCCCCGTGGCCACGGCGCCCAAGCCCGAAACGCCCCCGCCGGTCGCCACTGTCCCGGCCCCCGCCGCGGCCCAGCCGACCGTCGACGCCCAGATGGCCGATGACGCCGCCGCCGCCGGCATGACCTCGCGGGCGCCGTCCGAGCAGCCGACGAACTAGGCGGCCTTCGTCTCCGAGGTTTCCTTGATCTTGGCCAGGAGGTCCCGCCGCGCCGCGCGCTGCATGAGCGCCAGGGCGTCCTCCAGCGCGTCGATGCGTTCGGCCTGCTTGAGGACAAGGCGTTCCAGGTCCTGCAGGCGCTCTTCGATCGGGTCTTTCCGCATGGCGTCCTCCGTTCGCTGACGCCTATCGAGCGCTCATGACGCCGATGGGTCAAGCTCCGTGCGCTTGCACCTGAATGCAAAAAGGCCCCGGATCGCTCCGGGGCCTTTTCTCATTCCAGCGCGATATCTTACGACTTCGGCGCGGCCATCGGCGTCAGCTTGCCGGCGGCGGCCTTCATGGACTCGTGCTGGGCCGGGGGCAGGGGGATCAGGCCCCGGCCCTGCAGGTAGCCGCCCCGGCCGGTGGCCGCGTCGGACACGAACTCGGCGACGAATTCCTTCAGGCCCGGGGTCACCCCGACCTGGTCCTTCTTGACGTAGATGTAGAGCGAGCGCGACAGCGGGTACTGGCCGCTGGCGATCGACTGGGCGTTGGGCTTCACGCCGTTGACGCTGGCGCCCTTGATGCGGTTGCCGTTCTCTTCGAGGAAGCTGTAGCCGAACACGCCCAGGGCGCCCGGGGTCTTCTCGATGGTGCCGATGATGGCGTTGTCGTTCTCGCCGGCGTCGACCCAGCCGCCGTCGGTGCGCAGCGGATCGACCTTGGCCTTGAAGGCCTTCTCGTCGCTTTCCGACAGCGACTTGGCGGTCGGGAACTTCTTGGCGCCGCCCTCGATGGCCAGCTCGACGAAGGCGTCGCGGGTGCCCGAGGTGGGCGGCGGGCCGTAGACCAGGATGCGGTTGGCCGGCAGGCCGGCGCCGACGTCCTTCCAGGTCTTGTACGGGTTGGCCACGAACTGGCCGCCGCGCAGCACGGTCTGGCCCAGGCCCAGGAACAGGTGCTCGACCTTGAAATTGTAGTCGGGCGCGGACTTGTCCATGGCCACGACGATGCCGTCGAAGCCGATCTTCAGCTCGACGATGTTGTTGACGCCCTTGGCCTTGCAGGCCTCGAACTCGGACTTCTTCATCGGGCGCGAGGCGTTGGCGATGTCGGGGAACTTCTCGCCCATGCCGCCGCAGAACATCTTGATGCCGCCGCCGGTGCCCAGGCTCTCGACCTTGGGGGCCTTCTTGCCGGTCTTCTTGGCGAAGTTCTCGGCGGTGCGGGTGGAGAAGGGGAACACGGTCGACGAACCGGCGGCCCAGACATAGTCGCGGGCGGCGTGGGCGCTGGACGCGCCGGCCAGCAGGCCGAGCGCGGCGGCGGCTCCGAGCAGGGTCTTCATGGTGGCATTCCTACTTTCGAGGGGGCGATAAGGAGGGGACGAATGAAAGGTACGTCCTATGCCGACGTCATTTGTCACAGTTTGGCGACAGATTTGCGACAGCGTCCGTTCACGGACGATCCCTTGACCCCTGAAACCCTAGCCGCGCGGGCGGACGACCTCGCCGTCTTCCTTGGTGAAGCTTTCCGGAACGACCTCCAGCAGGTCGAACACCCGCTCCGAGGGCCGGCACAGCCGCACGCCCTTGGGGCTGACCACGATCGGGCGCTCGACCAGGATCGGCTCGGCGACCATGGCGTCCAGGATCGCGTCGTCCGAGACGTCGGGCGCGGTCAGGCCCAGCGCCTGCGCCGGCGTGCCCTTCACCCGCAGCCATTCGTGCGGCCGCGCGCCGCCCTGGGCCATCAGCTCGGCCAGTTGCTGCCGGTTCCAGGGGGTCTTCAGATACTCGACCACCGAGGGCTCGTATCCGGCCGCCCGGATCATGGCCAGTACGTTGCGCGAGGCGCCGCACTTGGGATTGTGGAAGATGGTGATGGGAAAGTCGGTCATGGCGCGGGTGAACCAGTCGCCACGGGGGATGTAAAGGGCGGGCGCGTCAGACGGTCGCGCCCGATCCGGGGGCAAGTCAACCAAGCCGCAACGCATGATCGGGCATCAGGGCGGCGAGAGGTGTTGTTCCCATGTCCGCTTTTCCCATGTCCGCTTTCGCCACGCTCCGCGGCCTCGCCTTCCTGTCCGTCATCGGCTGCGGCCTGATCACCGCCGCCTGGAGCAGCGCCCGGACCGTGTCCTGGCTCCATGACCAGGATCGCGGCGACGTCGTCTGGATCGACACCAACCGTCGCTGATCCGCGAGCGTCCGGCCGATACGCTGGGTCAAGCCGCAACGCTTTTGGCGGCTCCTTGTGCGCGGTGGATCAAGTTTCTTGACCTTCGCCGTGCGAAACGGCCCCTCGACTGAGCAAGAAGCGAGCGGCGACGACATTTCGTTCAAAATGTCAGATGTCGATCCCACCGACCGGCGGCGGCTGGGTGATGCTGGTTCTCAAGAGGCGTCGTCCTGGGGATAATCACCGCGGGTGATGGGCGCGACGGCCTCGAACGAGGACGTCATGTCGAACCAACGGCTTTTGATGGCGGGATCTTCCGTCGCTGTTCTGCTCGCTCTGTCCGTCGCCGCGTCGCCTGGTCACGCCTTCGCCGCCGATACGCCGGCAGCCGATCCGGCCGACGCTTCGACCGCCGTCGACGAGATCGTGGTCAAGGCGCGCGACAAGGCGGGTCTGATCGAGACCCGACCCAACAACACGGTGTTCGGCATCGACAAGCCGCTGCTGGAGACGCCGCGCTCGGCTAGCTTCGTCAGCGACACCACCCTGCAGCGCTACGGCATCGAGACCATCGACGGGCTGACCGCCGTCTCGCCCGGCACCTACACCGCCAGCTTCTACGGCGTGCCCGGCGCGCTGAACATTCGCGGCACCCTGGCCGAGAACTACTTCCGCGGCTTCAAGCGCATCGAGAACCGCGGCACCTATTCCACCCCGATCGGCGCGGCCGATCAGATCCAGATCGTGCGCGGTCCGCCGACCCCGATCTACGGCTCGGGCAAGGTGGGCGGCATGCTCAACTTCATTCCGAAGTCGGGCAAGAACGAGGGCGGCTATCTCAGCGAGCCGACCGGCGAGGTCACCGCCACCTACGGCTCCTATAACCGCAAGAACGCCACCGCCCAGCTCGGCCTGCCGGTGAACATTGGTCCGGTGACCGGCGGCGTCTACGCCTACGGCGAGGTCGAGGACAGCCACAGCTTCTACAAGGGCATCTATCCGCGTCGCCAGACCGGCGAGATCTCGGCCGACTTCGACCTGGGCAACGGCTGGACCACCGCGATCGGCGGCATGAAGTACCACTCGGACGGCGACGTGCAGACGCCCGGCTGGAACCGCCTGACCCAGAGCCTGATCGACAACGGGACCTACACCACCGGCCGCGACACGACCCTGGTCGACAGCGACGGCAACGGCCGCATGACGCTGAACGAGATCAGCGGCAACAACGCCAACCCGTACTACTACGACCCGGCGTTCAACCCGCTCTACATCCCGTACTACGGCTTCTACAACACCAACGCCGCCCACATCCTGGACGCCGGCGTCGGCACGACCAAGCTGTCGCCGCGCACGGTCTATATCAGCCCGGCAGACTTCTCGGAGACCGACACCAACACCTTCTATTTCGACCTGGCCAAAGCCCTGTCGCCCGACAGCAATATCAAGGCCCAGTTCTTCTACGACGACCAGGAGAACAAGCGCTTCGTCTCGTACGGCTATCCGGCCTGGTTCGACAGCTCGGTCTGGGAAGGTCGCGTCACCTACGACTTCGCCAACACGTTCGCGGACGGCGCGGTCACGGCCAAGTCGTTCATCGGCGCCTCGTACCGCGACTTCTCGGGCCGCCGGCGCGAGAGCTACAACAGCGGCGTGATCGCCCTGGACCGCCGCGACATCAGCTTCGGCGCCACGCCCACCGACATCATCGACAGCCCGTTCTCGACCGAGACGGGCGCTGGGGTGCTCGGGCTCGCTTGGGAAAACGACAACAAGTCCGACTGGCGGCAGAAGGGCGTGTTCTTCATGACCGACGTCATGATCGCCGAGAAGCTGAACCTGATGCTGGGCGGCCGCTGGGACGACTACGACGTCAAGTCGCACGACACCGGCGTGCTCAGCTACCAGGTCGCGGGCGAGCAGAAGGCGGGCAAGGACAAGTTCACCTACACCGCCAGCGCCACCTACAAGGTTCCGGGCGGGCTGATGCCCTACATCACCTACGCCAAGGCCTCGGCGCTTGAAATGAGCCAGGCCGGCGACGTGGCCGCCAGCCTGGTGGCCGACGCCAGCGACGCCTGGCTGTCGGACAGCGACCTGGCCGAGGCCGGGGTGAAGTTCCAGTGGCTGAAGGGCACGCTGGTCGGCTCGCTGGCCGGCTACCGCCAGAACCGCACCCAGCTGACCGGCATCACCGGCACTCCGACCGGCACCCGCGCCAAGGGCGTGGAGCTGGAAGTCCGCTGGCTGGCCAGCGAGAACTTCAGCTTCACCTTCTCGGGCAACAGCCAGCACACCACGGTCAAGGGCCCGGACACCTCGTTCCAGTACATCCCGGCCTACACCGCCGGCGTCCCGGGCCCGCAGGCGTTCGGCGGCACCTATGTGGTCTGGGCGTTCAACAGCCTGCCGGGCCGCGCGGGCGACTACGACTACACCCTGATCCCGAAATCGGTGGTCAGCCTGTACGGCGCCTACACCAGCGACGACTACACCTGGGGCAAGGTCGGCGGCACGGTGGGCGTCACCCACGTGACCAAGACTGCGGGCACCGTGCAGAACGCGGTGACCTACCCGGCCTACTACGTCGCCAACGCCTCGGCCTACTACGAGTACGGGCCGTACACGGTGACCGCCAACATCGATAACCTGTTCGACAAGCTCTACTTCACGCCCGACGCCGACAGCTACGCCAACCTCGGCGCGCTGCCCAGCAAGGGCCGCGAGTGGCGCGTGACCCTGTCGCGCAAGTTCTAGTTCCCACCGTCCCGCGCTCCGGGAACGGAGCGCGGGATTTCGCTTAAACATGGAGGCCCCCATGTCGTCGACGATCCCGTGGAGATCCTGGCTGCTGCTCGGCGCGCTGAGCCTGCTGCTGTTCCTGATTACCGCTTCGACCTTCTCGTCGCTGGGGATCGTCCTGCCGGCGATGATCAAGGAACTGGGCTGGGGCTTCGGTCCCGCGTTCCTGGGCTTCACCCTGCTGGGCGCGTTCTGCGGCGGCTCGTCGTGGCTGCCGGCCATCCTGATCCGCAAGCTGGGCGTGCGGCTGACGATCGTCGCTGGCTCGGCGGTGATGGTGGCGGGCTTTTCCTGCCTGACCGTCGCCCGTGGGCTGCCGGTCTATCTGGTGGGCACGGCCCTGCTGGGCGTGGGCTACCAGATGATGGCCCTGATCCCCGGCACCCACGTGCTGTCGATGCTGTTCAAGAAGCGGGCCCTGCCGTTCGGGATCTATTTCACGATCGGCTCGCTTGGCGGGGTCGCCGGACCCTGGATCGCCCTGGCCGGCATGCAGATGGCGGGCGGCGCCTGGCGGCCCTACTGGGCGGCCCAGGCCGTCGCGTCCGTCGTGGTCGGCGCCCTGTGCGCGGCCCTGGTCGGCGGCCGCGCCTGGCTGGCCGCCGCCGCCGTCGAGACCGACAAGGCCGTGGCCGAAGAGGCCCAGACCGCGCCGGTCAACGCCAAGGTCTATCGGACCACCACCGACTGGACCGTGAAGGAGGCCGTGGCCACCCCGCAGTTCTGGGTGATCCTGGCGGCCTATTTCGCCCACCTGCTGGGCGGCGTCACAGCGGTCAGCCTGGCCCCGACCCACTTCAGCGAGCTGGGCGTGGTCTCGGCCGTGGCGGTCAGCGTCATCAGCTTCGAAAGCCTGATGCAGGTGGTGGCCCGGATGGGCGGCGGGCTGGTCGGCGACCGGATCGACCCGCGCTGGCTGCTGGCCGGAGCCCAGGGGATGATGGCCGTCGGCCTGCTTGCCCTGACCCACGCCACGACCTGGCCGCTGATGATGCTGTTTTCCGTCGGCGTCGGCGTCGGGTTCGGCATGACGGTGCTGGCGATCAGCATCCTTCTGCTCAACTACTATGGCCGCAAGAACAACCTGGAGATCTTCTCGCTGGTCTGCCTGGTGGGCGCGGTCTCGGCGCTCGGCCCGGTGATCGGCGGCGTGATGCGCGACCGCCTCGGCGGCTTCGCCCCGACTTTCCAGGTGTTCGCCGCCGTGATCGGCGTAATCTTCATCGCGGCGCTGTTCATGCGGCCGCCGCGCAAGGCCATCCACGTCGAGCCGGTCGCCGAACCGGTCCCCAGTATGCTTCAAGACGCCGCGTAGAGGAGGAGCCGCCATGTTCCACAGCCCATCCAAGCACAAGGACTTCGGGGTGTTCCTGCCCGTCGCCAACGGCGGCTGGATCATCTCCAAGACCACGCCCGTCCTCGACGGCCTCTACCAGCAGAACAAGGCCGCGGCGGTCACCGCCGACCAGGTCGGCATGGACTTCGTGATGTCTATGGGCAAGTTCCGCGGCTTCGGCGGCGAGACCGACCACTGGGGCACGGCCCTGGAGTCCGTCACGATGATGGCCGGCATCGCCGAGGCCACCAAGAACGTCCGCATCTGGGCCACCATCCATCCGCTGCTGCAGAACCCGGCCGTGGCCGCCAAGATGATCTCGACGCTGGATCATATCAGCGGCGGCCGGGCGGGCCTGAACATCGTGGCCGGCGCCTACAAGGGCGAGTTCGACCAGATGGGCGCCTGGGACGACAGCCTGTCCCACGACGACCGCTACGCCCTGACCGAGGAATGGACGACGATCGTCAAGCGCCTGTGGGCTGAGGACAGCGTCGATTTCGACGGCAAGTTCTTCACGATGAAGGACTGCCAGTCCAAGCCCAAGCCGCTGGCCAAGCCGCGTCCCGAGATCGTCTGCGCCGGCATGTCCGACCGCGGCTTCCAGTTCTCGGTGCGCGAGGCCGACGTCTGCTTCATCGGCGGGCGCACCCCCGACGAGCGTCGCGACGCCTCGCTGCGCGCCAAGAAGGTGGCCGAGAGCATGGGCAAGTCGATCAAGACCTACGCCATGTGCACGGTCGTCCATGGCGACACCGACGCCAAGGCCGCGGCCATGGTCGAGCACTACAAGGATGGCGCCGACATGGGCGCGATCCTGGCCATGCTGGCCAGCTGGGGCGTGCCGGCCGAGAAGCTGGACACCGTCGCCAAGCAGCAGGGCGCGTTCATGACGCATACCGTCGTCGGCTCGCCGTCCACCTGCGCCGAGCAGATCGAGGAGTTCGTCACCTACTGCGAGCTGGACGGGCTGATGCTGATCTTCCCCGACTATGTCGAGGGCCTGACCATGTTCGGCGCGGACATCCTGCCGGGCCTGCGGGCGGTCTATTCGTGAGCCTGGTCGACTGGATCAAGCCGGAGCGGACGGCGGTGCTGGTGATCGACATGCAGGTCGACTTCGCCTCGCCGGACGGGGCGCTGGGCGCGTTCATCGACATGAGCGTGGTCGAGCCCGCCCTGGCCGCCGCTGAAAAGCTGGTCGCAGACGCCCGCGCGGCCGGCGTGCCGGTGGTGTTCGTCGGCCTGGCGACCACGCCCGAGACCGACTCCGCCGCCTGGAACGAGCGCATGCGCCGGCGCGGCGGCGACCCCGACGTCGACGCGGCCCTGTGCCGGGCCGGGCAGGTGGGTTCGGAGTTCTACGGTCCCAAGCCGCTGTCGGGCGAGCTGGTGGTGCCCAAGACCCGTTACAGCGGGTTCGTCGGCACCGATCTCGACATCCAGCTGACCAAGATGGGCGTCGACACCCTGGTGGTGGCCGGACTGACGACCGAGTGCTGCGTCGACAGCACCGTCCGCGACGCCTTCGACCTGGACTACCACGTGTTCGTCGCCGCCGACGCCTGCGCCGCCTACGAGGCGGACGTCCATGCCGCGTCGCTGAAGGTGATGGAGCTGAACAGCGCGATCCTGACCGATACGGCCGCGATCGCCGACGCCTGGAAAGGGGCTGCCTGAGTATGGCCGACGGATTTCCGCCCATGGGAGCCTCGGCTCCGTACCACGTCACCGACGAGGACCGCGCGGCCATCGCCGCCGCCATCAGCCAGGACGAGATCGTCGAGCTGGCCCTGACCCTGGGCAACATTCCCGCCCCGTCGGGCAAGGAGCTGGAGGTCGCCAACTACGTCTACGACTGGATGGCGCGCGAGGGCTTCTCACCGCGCAAGGTCGGGGCGACGCCCGAGCGTCCGAACATCATCGGCACGCACGGCGGCAAGGGTGTCGGCAAGAACCTGCTGTTCACCGCCCACCTCGACACCGAGGCGCCGACCTGGAACCCGGACCTGGACGCCTACAAGTACGGCCCCGAGACCATGGCCAATCCCGAATGGGAGAAGTGCTGGCTTGAGGACGGCAAGCTGTACGGCTACCCGATCGCCAACGATCGCGGCCCGATGAGCTGCTTCATGATCGCCGCCAAGGCGCTGAAGAAGGCCGGCTATGAGTTGGCCGGCAAGATGTACCTGACCGCCTGTCCCGGCGAGATCGGCCCGGAGCCGATCGAGGAGCACCGCGGGGTCGCCTACATGGGCAAGGACATCGGAGCCCACTACCTGTTCCACCACGGCGGGGTCGCGCCCGACTACGCCATCGCCGCCGAGGGCTGCGACTTCGGCCTGACCTGGGTGGGCTGCGGCTATGCGGTGTTCCGCTTCCAGGTGTGGGGCGAGGGGGTGTTCACCCCGCTGCTGGAGCATCCGGAGACGGCGTCCAAGCACCCCAATCCGATCTACAAGATCGGCAAGCTGACCGACGCCATCCACGCCTGGAGCGGTGAATACGAGAAGGCCAATCGCTACGAGAGCGTCGGCGGCGTGGCCCAGCCCAAGTCGCAGATCGGCTCGATCCGCGGCGGCATCCCGTTCGCCTTCGGCGCGGGCACCGAGCTGGTGAACCTCTATCTCGAGGTGGGACTGACCCCGAAGCAGAAGGTGGCCGAGGTCCAGCATTCGCTGGAGGCCATGGTGCGCGAGAACGGCCTGGGCCGGATCGACATCGAGCCGGTGGTCGTGCGCCACGGTTTCGAGGCCGACGCCCGCGAGGTGGCCCCGCTGGTCGCCGCCGTCGACGACGCCACCAAGCTCAGCCTGGGTCATCCCGTGGCCTTGGCCAACCCGGTCTATTCCAGCATGTGGCGCGACCAGAACGTGTTCAACATGCACCGCATCCCGGCCATCACCACCGGCTTCCGCCGCTGGCGGCCGACCCCGCAGGACCTGGTCGACAGCGCCCTGGTCTACGCCCTAACCGCCTTGGCGGTCTGCGGTAGGGCCAGCCCCGACGAGAGCGCCAAGCGCCCGGCCTCGGCGGTCTATCCCGACAACCCGTTCGGGAACGAGTGAGATGGCGGCAGCTGTAAGGGAGCTCGCGCCCGAGCCGCACGACTTCCGCAAGGCCATGGGCAGCTTCGCGGCCGGGGTGACCGTGGTCACCGTCTGTCACGACGGCCGCCTGGTCGGCACCACGGTCAGCGCCTTCAGCTCGGTGTCGATGGACCCGCCGCTGGTCATGGTCTGCCTCAAGCGCGACAGCCGCACCCTGGCGGCGCTGGGCCAGGCCAAGAGCTTCTGCGTCAACATCCTGGCCGGCGACCAGGGCGACCTGGCCTATCGCTTCGCCAAGAGCGGGGCCGACGACCGCTTCGCCCTGACCGCGGTGGAGTCCGGCGTCTGCGGCCATCCGCTGCTGGCCGGCGCCGTCGCCTCGGTGGAATGCGACCTGCACGCCGCCCATGACGGCGGCGATCACGAAATCCTGGTCGGCCGCGTCCTGCGCGTCGTGGTCGACGAAACCAAGAGCCCGCTCGTCTACGTGCGCGGCGGCTTTCTCAACGCTTAGGGGGAGCGGTTTCACATGACCTACGACGTACTCGACGTGAAGCCGATGACCCGCCGGATCGGCGCGGAGATCTTCGGTGTCGACCTGGGTAAGCCTTTGACGAACCGTCAGTTCGAGGAAGTCCACCAGGCCCTGACACAGTACCAGGTGATCTTCTTCCGCGACCAGGAGATGACCCACGACGCCCACAAGGAGTTCGGCCGCAAGTTCGGGAACCTGGCCATCCACTCGGGTGTGCCGGGCCTGCCCGAGCACCCGGAGATCGTGGCCATCCACGCCGACGCCAATTCCAAGTTCGTGGCCGGCGAGAACTGGCACTCGGACCTGACCTGCGATCCCGAGCCGCCGCTGGGCAGCATCCTCTACATGAAGGTCCTGCCCGACGACGGCGGCGACACCTGCTTCGCCAGCATGTACGCGGCCTACGAGACCCTGTCGGACAAGATGAAGGCCTATCTGGAGGGGCTGTCGGCCGAGCACGACGCCAATCCGGTGTACAAGGCGATCTTCCCGGACATCGACCGCAAGTACAATTGCTCGGTCCACCCGATCGTCCGCACCCATCCGGTCAGCGGCAGGAAGAGCCTGTTCGTCAATCCGTCCTACACGAGCCGGATCATGGGCGTCTCGAAGGCCGAGAGCGCGGCGATCCTGAACTTCCTCTACCAGCACGCCCAGAACCCGGACTTCCAGGTGCGCTTCCGCTGGAAGAAGAACTCGGTGGCCTTCTGGGACAACCGCTGCACCTGGCACCAGGCGATCTGGGACTATTTCCCGGACACGCGCACGGGCTACCGGGTGACGGTGGCGGGCGACAAGCCGTTCTGATCATGCCGCCGCGCGACCGCCGCGTCCTCCTGCTCGGCGCCGCCGGCGGCATCGGCTCGGCGATCCGCCAAGGCCTGGCCGACCGCTACGGCCTCATGCGGCTGGCCGACATCGCGCCGCTGCCGCCGGCGGGGCCGGGCGAGGAGATCGTCCATGCCGACCTGCTCAATATCCCGTCGCTGATCGCCGCCATGGCCGGGATCGACACCGTCGTCCACATGGCCGGGGTGCCGGTTGAGCCCGAGGCCAACGCCTGGGACCAGGTGCTTCCGGCCAACATCATCGGCGTCCACAACCTGTTCGAGGCGGCGCGGCTGGCGGGGGTGAGGCGCGTGCTGTTCGCCTCATCACACCACGCCGCCGGCTTCCATCGCCGCGACACGCCGACGGTGGAGACGTTGGTCCCGCGTCCCGACAGCTACTACGGCGTCAGCAAGGTGTTCGGCGAGGCGATGGGCCGGATGTACGCCGACAAGTTCGGCCTGCAGGTGCTGTCCTTGCGGATCGGCGCCTATCGCGACCGGCCGTCGGACGTTCGGCAGCTGGCGGTCTGGATCAGCCCGCGCGACATGGTCGAGCTGGTGCGCTGCGGGATCGAGGCCCCCGATTTCGGCTATGCGACCGTGTACGGAGTCTCGGCCAACACGCGGAGTTTCTGGGATAATTCGGACGTGGCGTTCCTGGGCTACGCGCCGAAGGATAACGCCGAGGATTGGGCCGGGGAGGTGCTGGCGGGGCCGCCGGAGGACTCGGTCGCCGCGCCGTTCCAGGGCGGCTGGTACTGCGCGAAGGGGTTCGTGGGAAAATCTTAGGGACGGAACACACACTGACTTGCCCCCACCTGACCGCTTCGCGGTCTGTCGCGGCGAGGGGGCGGAGGCTAGATCGCGCGTCCTCCGCCCCCTATGGGGGCGGACAGGCGACGTAGTCGCCAGGTGGGGGCAAGTGGGTGTGAACCTACTCTCGGGTGAAGCTGGCTGGCACTTCCGGGTTCGCTCCCGCCTTGCCCCACAGCACGATCTCGTTCCCCCACGGGTCGCGGAAGGCGTGGTTGTAGCCGTTGAACTCGGCCCAGTAGTGGTCGCGCCACAGCAGCTCGGCGCCCAGCTTCACGGCCGTGCCCAGGATACGGTCGGCGCTGTCGTCGTCGCTGATCAGCACCCAGATCCGGGGCTTGCGACCCTCGGTCGACAGGCCGCGCGGTTCGACGCCGGCCGGCTCGGGGTGGGGGCGGGCGTTGGCGGCCTTGAAGATCCCCAGGTGCAGGTTGCCGATCTCGCTGTCGGTCCCGTCGGGCTTCTTGAAGAAGCCGCCGGGCACCATGCGGTGGTACTCGCCCTTGGGCCGGGCGTCGTTCTCCCAGCCGAACACCTCGGCGTAGAAGTTGCCGGCGGCGTCCGGGTCTTCCGAGGCCAGGTCGACGAAGATCAGCGTGTTGGTCATTTTGCGTCCGTCAGGGCGAAGGGGCCGTCGGCGAAGCCGATCGACAGGGTGAGGTCTTTCCAGGCGTCGATGTCGGCGGCCAGGCCGGCGGCGGCGTAGCCGGCGTATTTCAGCGCGTCCTCGCCCAGCAGCAGGTGCAGGGGCGGGGCCTCCGCGTCGGCGATGGTCAGGATGGCCTGGGCGGCCTTGACCGGGTCGCCCGGCTCGTGGCCGGCGTGGTCGGCCATGATCCGCTCGGCGTCGCGGGCGAGGCCGTCATAGTCGGCGATCTTCGAGGCGACGATGGCCTTGGAGCCGGTGGAGAAGCTGGTGCGCAGGCCGCCCGGCGCGACGTTGGTCACCTTGATCCCCAGCTCGGCGACCTCGGCGGCCAGGGTCTGGGTCAGGCCCTCCAGCGCCCACTTGCTGGCGCAGTAGACGCCGGTGCCGGCCCAGACCGCCAGGCCCGAGACCGAGGTGACGTTGATGATCCGCCCGGCGCGGCGGGCGCGCATGGCCGGCAGCACCGCCTTCAGCATGGCCAACGGGCCAATGAGGTTGGTCTCGAACTGGGCGCGGACCTCGTCGAGCGAGGCTTCCTCCACCGCCCCGACCAGGCCGTAGCCGGCGTTGTTGACCAGGATGTCGATCCGGCCGGCCACCGCCTCGGCTTGGAACACGCCTTCCTTCACGGCCGCCTCGTCGGTGACGTCCAGCACAAGGGCGTGGCCGCCCAGCAGCTCGAAGGCGTCGGCGTCGGCCGTCTTGCGCACCGTGCCGAACACGAGGTCGCCGCGCGCCAGGGCCGCCAGGGCGATCTCGCGCCCGAGCCCGCCGGACACGCCGGTGATCAGCCAGGTCTTGGTCATGTGTCGTTCCAACTCGTCACTAACTTTGTCATCCCGGACAGGCGAAGCGCAGATCCGGGACCGCCGGAAGCTCGGCGCTCAGGCGTCGGTCCCGGATCTTCGCGCTGCGCGCTCGTCCGGGATGACAATCCTTGTGAACTAGTAAGGCTTGTCGCCCTTCACCCACAGCCGGTGCATGGTCCGGAAGTACTTGGTGTCGTCGTACAGCGTGCCGGTGTGCAGGGTGCAGCGATTGTCCCACATCAGCAGGTCGCCCTTGGCCCACTTGTGGCGGTAGACGAACGGCTCACTGGTCATGAACTCGACCAGTTCGTCGATCAGGGCCAGGCCTTCGGGACCGGGCTTGCCGATCACCTCGGTCACCGTGCCGGTCGAGGGCCACAGCGCCTTGCGGCCGTCGGCCGGGTGGGTGCGGATCAACGGGTGCTCGACGTCGGGATTGGCGGCTTCCAGCTCGGGCGACAGGTTCTGCTGCTGGCCGAACTGGCGGGTGGCCATGAAGTGCTTGTAGCTGTGGTGCAGGCTCAGCGGCAGCAGCTCGGCCTGCTTTTCCGGCGACAGGGCGTTCCAGGCGGCGCAGCCGTCGGCCAGCAGGGTGTCGGAGCCCTCGTCGGGCACTTCCACCGCATAGAGCATGGTCAGCATCACCGGCTCGGGCTTGTAGCTGTAGTCGGTGTGCCAGCCGACGCCGTCGTTGTGGGCGCCGATCGGCTTGCCGTCCACGACCCGGTTGCTGAGGATGAAGATCTTCGGATAGCCGGGCAGGGTGAAGCGGGTCTGGGTGTGATCCTCGGGATCGCCGAACCGGCCGATGAAGCGCATCAGGTTGTCCGGCGTCATGTCCTGGCCCGGCACGACGATCGCGCCGTGGCGATGGAAGGCGGACACCACCTTGTCGATCTCGGCGTCCGAGGCGGACGGCAGGTCGATGTCGTGGATCCGGGCCCCGAAGCCAGGCTTCAGTTCCGAGATCGTCAGGTCGTCGGCGAGCGTCATGTCCACGGGCGCGGTCCTTTGGAAGCTGTCTGGAACTGAACCTAAGCCCGCTCTTAAGGCGCGTCTTGCCTGTACGCGCCCGACCGCTTTGCGTGCGCGTCCTGCAAAGTCGCCCGGCGCCGCAAGCTTGCGCGTCTTTTGCTCATTTCCGCCCGAGAACCCGGCGACACCGCCCGCGCATCGGGCGACGGCCAAGTTATCGTGCGCGCTGGTGCAAGACCGGTGGGCGCGCCGCGCCTAGCCTTCGTATCGATCTCTCGAAGGAGCGCATGCGCCATGGGCCTCACGCCCGCATCCCATCTGCCAAGCTCTCACCTGAATGACGCCTTCTTCGACGGCCTGTCGCGCTCGATGCTCGACGTCGACGCGGCCGAGACCCTGCCGCCCGCCTGCTACACCGACGCGGCCTTCTACGACTTCGAGAAGGAGGCGCTGTTCAATCACGAATGGCTGTGCGTGGGCCGCACGGACTGGGTGAAGGAGCAGGGCGACTACTTCACCACCACGATCATCGGCGAGCCGATCATCGTGACCCGCAATCGCTCCGACGAGATCAAGGCGATGTCGGCCGTGTGCCAGCACCGCGCCATGCTGGTGGCCGAGGGGCGGGGCAACACCCGCGGCTTCGTCTGCCCCTATCACCACTGGGTCTATTCGCTGAACGGCGACCTGGTGAACGCGCCCGCCATGGAGCGCACCTGCGACTTCAACAAGAAGGCCATCAAGTTGCCGACCTTCAAGGTCGAGGTCTGGCTGGGCTTCATCTTCATCAATTTCGACGCCGACGCGCGGCCCCTGGCCCCGCGCTTGACGGCCGTCGAGGACGCGATCGCCAACTACGACCTGTCGAACGCCGAGGGCCTGACCCCGCCGATGACCGGCCAGTTCGCCTGGAACTGGAAGGTGATGTTCGAGAACAACAACGACGGCTACCACGCCAACAAGCTGCATCGCGGCCCGCTGCACGACTTCATTCCCAGCGAGCTGTGCAGCTTTCCGGAAGCCGCCGAGGGCGACGCCGGCTTCCTGCGCTACAACGGCACCACCCATCCGGACGTCAGCTTCAACCCGACCCAGAAGGCGGTCCTGCCGATCTTCCCCAAGCTGACCGACGTGGACCGCAACCGCGCCACCTTCGCCAACATCCCGCCCACGCTGTCGCTGGTGATGACCAGCGACATGGTCATCTACCTGATCCTGCGGCCCACGGGTCCCGAAACCATGGAGCAGGACACCGGCATCCTGGTCGCGCCCGGCGCCACCGAGACCCCCGGCTTCGACGAGCGGCTGGAGATGATCATGACCTCGGCGGGCAAGATCATCGCCCAGGACATGCATGTCGACGAACTGGTCCAGGTGGGCCTGCGCTCGCGGTTCGCGGTGCGCGGCCGCTACTCCTGGCAGGAGGGGGCGCAGGTGCAGTTCAACCGCTGGCTCACCCCCCGCTACCAGAAGGCCTGGGCGGCCATGAGCAAAGGAGCCGCCGCATGAGCCGGATGCCCGTCGTCTTCTTCGGTCACGGCAGCCCGATGATCGCCCTGGAGACCAACGACACCACCAAGACCTGGAAGGCGATGGGCGAGGCGTTCGGCAAGCCCAAGGCCATCCTCTGCGTCTCGGCCCACTGGCTGACGCAAGGGGTAAGCGTCACCGCCATGACCGCCCCGCGGACCATCCACGACTTCGGGGCCTCGTTCCCGCAGGCGCTGTTCGACGTGCAGTATCCGGCCCCTGGTTCGCCCGAGTTGGCGGCGCGGGTGAAGGAGCTCCTGGCGCCCCAGCCGGTGACGCTGGACCAGCAGGCCTGGGGCCTGGACCACGGGACCTGGTCGGTGCTGAGCAAGGCCTACCCGGACGCCGACGTGCCGGTGGTCCAGCTTTCCATGGACGCCACCAAGCCGCCGGAATGGCACTTCGAGCTGGCCAAGCGCTTGGTCCCGCTGCGGGACGAGGGCGTGCTGATCGTCGGCACTGGCAACATCGTCCACAACCTGCCGGCCATGAACTGGGGCGAGCGCCACTGCGCGCCCTATGACTGGTCGCAGCGTTTCAACGACTACATCAAGCAGGCCGTCCTCGACGACGCGCCCGAGCGGGCCGTGAACTTCGCCTCGCAGGGCCAGGACGCCGCCAAGTCGGTGCCGACCCCCGACCACTACTGGCCGCTGCTCTACGTGCTGGGCGCGCGCCTGCCGGGCGACGTGGCCAGCTTCGCCCCCGACCACATCGAGCACGGCTCGCTGAGCATGACCTCGTTCACGCTCGCCGCCGCCTGAGGATCGAAGACCGATGCCCTTCATCTGCGAACCCGGCCAGACCCGTCCCGACGTGATGCCCGGCGCCCTGCACACGCTGCTCGCCACGCCCAAGACCGTGCACTGGGGCTACTTCGATCCGTCCATCAGACCGGCCCTGCGCATCAAGAGCGGCGACCTCGTCAGCGCCGAGGCGATCACCCACCACGCCGGCGACGCCCCGGACCTGATGATGGACGAGGCGGTCACCCGCATCTTCACCGAGATCCCCGAGGACGACCGCAATCCCGGCGTCCACATCATGACCGGCCCGATCTATGTCGAGGACGCCAAGCCCGGCGACGTGCTGGAGGTGCGCTACCTGCGCATGGTCCCGCGCAACAACTACGGCTCCAACCTCGCGGCCAACTGGGGCTATCTCTACAAGGAGTTCGGCGAGAAGGAGCGGGTGACGATCTACGAGCTGGATCAGAACACCAACACCGCCAGCGCCCTCTACGCCTACGATTTCGAGGGCAAGTACCTGATCCCGGGGACCATCACCAACTGCCCCGAATGCGACCGCCAGCCGGCCTTGGGCGGGGTGCGTGTCGCGGCCCGTCCGCACCTGGGCACGGCCGGGGTGGCGCCCGCCGTCGACGGCCGGGTCAGCACCATCCCGCCCGGCGCCCACGGCGGCAATATCGACAACTGGCGGATCGGGGCGGGGGCGACGATGTACTACCCCGTGCAGGTCGAGGGCGGGCTGTTCTCGATCGGCGACCCGCACGTCAGCCAGGGCGACGGCGAGATMTCGGGCACGGCCATCGAGAGTTCGCTGAACGTCCTGATGCAGATCGTGCTGCGCAAGGACTTCGTCTCGCCCGGACCGCTGCTGGAGACCCCCAAGTGGTGGATCGTCCACGGCTTCGACGAGGACCTGAACGTCGCCATGCGGGACGCCTCGCTGAACATGCTGACCCTGCTCAGCGATCACGTCGGCCTGTCCAAGAACGACGCCTATTCGCTGATGAGCGTGGCTTCGGACTTCGGGGTCACCCAGGTGGTCGACGGCAAGCAGGGCTGCCACGTGCGCATCCCGCGCGACATCTTTCCCAAGATGAAGGGATAGGAGCCCTCCGATGAAGGCCTGGTCGTTCAGCACCGACAGCCATCCCCGCGCCGAACGGGCGGAGGCCTGGCGCGAGGCGATGAGCCGGCTGGGCCTGCCGATCGAGGGCCTGTCCGACGCCGAGCCGGCCTCGGCTTCGGTGGTCTGCCTGACCTCGCCGCTGGGCATCGAGTTCGCCCTGGTCGAGGCCGGAGCCCAGGCGATCTCCGGTCGGCTGTCGGGCCAGCCGGCGGCGGTGTGGTTGGCGGTGCTGCTGAGCGGCGAGGCCACCCTGGTCACCGACGAGCTGGCCGACGAGCTGACGCCCGGCGACATCGCCTACGGCCCCACCGGCCAGGCCGCCGCCCTGCGGCTGGAGACCCGCTGCCGGCTGATGTTCGTCCGCGCCCCGCGCGTGGCCCTGGACCACCGGTTGATCACGCCGGTCAGCCTGCGGGTCGGACGACTGCAGGCCAGCACGGGCGTGGCCCACATCCTGTCCGGCCTGCTGCGGGCCACGGCCGAGGGGCTGGAGGACCTGACCGTCGACCAACTCCGGCCCGTCGAGCTGGCCCTGACCGAGTTCCTGGCCATCTGCCTGGTCGAGGGCGGGGCGGCGACCGACGTGCTGGGCGCGGGAGCCGGCGCGCCCACCGCCCACCTCCAGCGCCTGTGCCAGACCATCGAGACCCTGCTGCCCGATCCGGACCTGTCGCTGCGCCGGGTGGCCGACGAGGAGGGGGTCTCGCCCCGCTACGTCCAGAAGCTGTTCGCCAGCGCCGACGAGACCTTCAGCCACTACCTGCGCACCCGTCGGTTGGAGCGCTGCCGCACCGACCTGGCCAGCCCGCAGCACGCGCGGCTGTCGATCTCGGAGATCTGCTTCCGCTGGGGCTTCAACGGCTCGGCCCACTTCAGCCGGGCGTTCCGCGACCAGTACGGCGTGTCGCCACGGGAGTTCCGGCAAGGGGCGGCGGCCTAGGCTCTAGGCCTCTCAGCCGGGGACGAACATCTCGCTGGTGTCCATGCGCACGTCGCGGATGGCGCGGCAGGCGTCCTCGTCGGCCCGATTGCGCTCCGGCATGAAGCTCACCAGCAGCGACCGTCGCCGCGCGCCGGAGCGGTTGAGGGTCGCCCCGTGCAGCAGGTCGGCGTCGAACACCAGGATGTCGCCCGCCTCGCCGGCCAGGATCAGGGACAGGGTCTCGTCAGGCTCGTCGTCCGAATCCCCCGGATCGAGAGGACGCGGAACCACGCGGGTGGCGCCGTTGTCCGGCCCGTAGGGGTCGAGGAAGACCAGGGCGGCGACGGCGTCCAGGCCCACGCCGTCGCGATGCAGGGGTTGGCGGCCGCCGCCCGGCATCGGTTCGCGGCCCTCGACCTTGGCGAGGAAGAAGGGGCCGCCGATCAACTGGCCCGCCGCCGCCAGCAGGGTGGGCAGGCGGCAGGTCCGCTGCACAGTGGACTCCAGGTCCACCAGGGCGTGGCGCCAGCCGTGGCCTCGAGGCGCGGCCCATTGGTCGCCGCTTCCAACGCCCGCCTCGAAGGCGTCGCGCAGGGCCTCGCGCCATGCCTCGGGCACGGCGCTCCGAAGCAGGAGATAGCCGTCGCGGTCCAGGGCGGCGGCTTGCTCGGCCTCCAGCGGGTCGACCTTGGTGGGCGTCAGGAGGTCGCTCATGGGGTGAGCCTAGCAACCAGCGGTCGCTTTTGAAGTGGAAATAGCGCCCCCTTTCATCCGCTCAACCCGGCATTCGCCGGGATGAGCGGATTATTTGGAGACCCCGAACCGGAACTCCGTCGTCTGCTTGAACGTCCGGCCCGGCCGCAGCACGGTCGAGGGGAAGTTGGGGTGGTTGGGGCTGTCGGCGAAGTGCTGGGTCTCGATCGCCATGCCCGCGCCTCTTTCCAGCCCTCGCCCGTCGGGCGTCTTGAGGGTTCCATTGAAGCTGTTGGCGGTGAACAACTGGACCCCCGGCTGGGTGGTGGCGACCTCCAGGGTGCGGCCGCTGGCGGGGTCGGCGACGCGGACGGCCGGGACCAGCTTGCCGCGCCCGCCGCCGTCTACGACGAAGTTGTGGTCGAAGCCGTTGGCGAACTTGATCTGCGGATCGTCGGCCGTGACCCGGTCGCCCAGGCGGGCCGGCTTGCGCAGGTCCAGGGCGGTGCCGGCCACGGGCGCGATCTCGCCGGTCGCCAGCTTGCGGGCGTTGATCGGGGTGTAGCTCCGGGCCAGCACCTGGGCGGTCTGGTCGTAGACGTTCCCGCCGCCCGCCAGGTTGAAATAGACGTGGTGGCTGAGGTTGATCACCGTCGGCTTGTCGGTGGTGGCGCGATAGTCGATGCGCAGGGCGTTCTTCCTGGTGACCGTGTAGGTCACCGCGACCTTCAGGGCGCCCGGATAGCCGCCTTCGCCGTCGACGGCGGTGTAGGCCAGGGTCACGCCCGCCTCGCCGTGGCGCTGGAACGGCGTGCCGATCCACAGCCGCGTGGAAAAGCCCGTGGGGCCGCCGTGCGAGGATACGCCTTCGGCGCCGCTGGGCAGGTCGTAGCGGACGCCGTCGATCGAGAAGCCGCCGTTCGAGATCCGGTTGGCGTAGCGGCCCAGCAGCGAGCTGAAATTGGCCCGGGCCTCGTAGGTCTTCAGGTCGGCCAGCTCCAGGGCGACGTTCTTGATCTCGCCCTTGCGGTCGGGAACGTCGACCTGGGTGATCACGCCGCCGTAGGACAGCACCTTCACGGTCATGCCGTGGTCGTTCTTCAGCGTGAAGACCTCGACCGCCGCGCCGCCGGCAGTGACCCCGTAGGGCGCGCGGGTCGCGGTGGCGGCGAGGGCGGGGCTGGCGGACAGCAGGCCGGCGGCCAGGAGCAGGGCGACGGTCGTGTTCGCTGTGACAGCCATGGCTTCCATCCCAAGATCGCCCTTCCCAAGATCACTTGGTCGAGCCGTTATGGAAACCGGTGTCAGCCAAACGGCGGACGAGATCAAGAGACCGCTTCCGGCGGATCGGAAACGGCCTCCCGATTTCAGCCCTGGGGCGTCGTCGGCCTAGAACTGCCAGTCGAAGCCCAGGCGCACCGAACGCGGCGCCTGGTAGGCGCGGACCATGCCGTAGGTGGCGCTGGGCAAGCCGCCGCCCGTCTCGCCGAACTCGTCATAGTCGGTGCCGCCCGACAGGTTGAACAGGTTGAAGATGTCGGCCCGCAGCACCAGGCCGCTGTCGCCCTTGCTGCCCACGACCGGCATGACCGGCACGTACTTGGCCGGGACGGTGTAGCGCATCGAGACGTCGAACCGGGTGATCCAGTCGCTGTCGAACGAGGCGCCGCGGTTGACCAGCTTGCCGCCGCAGAAGCGGGCGTTGGCGCCGCTGGCGTTGGCGTCCGAGGCGTCCGGCGTCGCGCCGGCGGGAGCCAGTCCGATACAGCCGTACTTGCGGGGCGACAGCACCGACAGGTTGCCGCCGATCAGCAGGTCCTCGAGCACGGCGTAGGATCCGAACAGCTTGATCTGATGGCCGCGGTGGTTGGGCAGCAGCCCGTAGGTTCCGGGGATGTAGGCCATGCGGTCGAAGTCGACGGTGATGCCGGCGTCGGTCTGGCCGTTGTCCGACCGCGCCGCGCCTTCGAAGTTGCCCTTGGATTCCGACAGCACGTACGAGCCGCGCAGGCCCCACTTGCCGTCGAACTCGCGATCGAAGTTGAACTCCACGCCCAGATACTCCCGCTTGGCCTTGGGGAACCCCATCTGCGCGGCGGTGATGGTGATCGTCCGGGCGGTGGTCTCGCCCGGCAGGGCGCGGGCCAGCTTGACCTTCACGTCGCTGCCCGGGTTGATGATCAGGAACTGGAAGCTGCCGCTCCAGACGTCCGTGCAGCCGGTCTTGGCGGCGTTGGTCTGGGCGTAGCCGTTGGCCGAGCACCAGGCGCGAACGGCGTAGTCCATGACCGTGTCTTCGCTGACCCGCCCGAGATTGCGATAGGTCACGTTCACCCCGGCCTTCCACAGGGCGTTGAAGCGGTGCTCGTAGCCGACGATGTACTCGTCCTGATAGGTGGACTTCAGGTTCAGGGCGGAGACCTCGTCGGCCTGCGGCGAGATGCCGTCGTCGCGGATGAAGCAGGCGATGGTTCCCGGAGCCGCGATGCTCTTCAGCGCCGGGGTGCAGGGGTCGAGGTTGGTGTCCGTATTGGGCCAGGTGACCTGGGCGCCCAGGCCGCCGATCGGCTTTCCGGTCAGGGGGTCGTAGGTGAAGGTCGCGCCGGCCCCGCCGACCGGCAGGAAGAACTCGGACACGTCGATCGCCGCCGAGGCCGCGCGGAACGCGGTGTTGGACGCCACCGGCAGGTAGGTCCGGCCATAGGAGCCGTACAGCTTGTCGGTGCGCGCGCCGAACAGGTCGTAGGCGAAGCCCAGGCGCAGGGCGATCTCGTCGTCGAACGAAGAGAACACCACGCCGCTCGGGTTGGAGACCGAGAACTGGTCCTTGCGGACGCCCAGGTTCAGGGTCAGGCGATCCGACACGTCCCAGGCGTCCTGGATGTAGAAGGCCCGGTTCTTGCCGTTATAGCCGCCGCCCGTCTCGAAGCGCCGCACCTCCACATACTCCTGGTTCGGCGCGATGGCGCCGCCCTGCGCTCCGGTGCTCCCGGCCTTGCGATAGATCCAGTTGCGCTCGCCGTTGCGCACGGTGAACTGGGTCAGCAGGGTCTTTTCCTCGTCGAAGCCGCCTCGGATGTGGTGGTCGCCGAAGAGCTTGAAATAAAGGTCGGCATCGGCGCGATAGAACTCGCGGGTGGCCAGGGACGGCACGGTCATGGAGGAGGCGGTCTGGCGGCTGACGATGGTGGCTGTCCCGGTGCGGGCGTCCTGGACCAGCGACTCGTTGGGCAGGTCGCCGACCGCCTTGTTGTCGGTCTCACTGCGGCCGTAGGCGGCCGAGAGAGTGAGCCAGTCGGTGAAGGTGCCGGTGTAGCGGGCCACGTAGTTCTCGCCGCCCTGGTAGAGGCTTTCGGCGCTGGCCCGCGCGGGCAGGATCTCGTCGTTGGCCAACAGGTACTGGTAGCTGTCGCGCTTACGCTTGCGGCTGGTGTCGAAGTAGGTGAACTCCAGGTGCTGGCTGTCGGTGATGTAGCCGTCCAGCTTGAAGGCGTAGAACGGGTCGGCCGTGCGATCCCTGGTCACCGCGCTGCGCGTGGCGGTGGGCGAGGTGTTGTTGGTCGCCGCCTGCACCTCAAGGTTCTGGAGCGTGGCCAAGCCGTAGAAGAACAGCCGGTCCGGAATGATCGGGCCGCCGGCCTCGACGGTGAAGCTGTTGTCCGTGCGCTTGGCCAGCGAGTTGCGGGCGGTGGTGGTGTTGGGCATTTTCTCGCGCAGGCTGTTCGGCTCGTAGTTGCCGTGGACCGCGAAGGTGAAGTCGTTGGAGCCCGACTTGGTCACGGCGTTGATCATCGCGCCCGTGCCGCGGCCGAATTCGGCGGGATAGCCGCCGGTCTTCACCTCGACCGACTTGTAGAACTCGAACGGCACGACCGCCGCGCCGATGCCGTTGACGAAGTTGGTGATGTTCAAGCCGTTGATATAGAAGACGTTCTCACCGACCGAGGCGCCGCCGACCGCCGGCTGCGATTGGCCTTGGACGACGAAGTTGTTGCTGGAGTCGCCCGGGATGGCCGACGGGGCCAGCAGCACCAGCGAGGTGACGTTGCGGGCGATCGGCACCTGCTTGCTCAAGGTCTCGACATCGACCACCAGGCCCGTCGTGGTGCCGGCGAAGTCCAGCTGCGGATTGGCCGTGCCGGTGACGACCACCTCCGAGACCGACGCGCCTTCCTCGTTGATCGTGAAGCCGAAGTTGGCGGTCGAGCCGACCGTGACGCGGACGTTGGGATCGTTGACCGTCTGGTAGCCGGGCTTGCTGATCGAGACCGAGTAGCCGCCGGACGGGATCAGGGCGATGCGGAACCGGCCGTCGGCGTCGGTGGTCAGGTCGCGCTCGAAGCCCTGGGCCAGCGACTTGACCTTGACCGCCGCGCCGGCCACCGGCGTCCCGCCGGCGTCGGCCACCGTGCCCGCCAGGGCGCCGGAGCTGTAGTCCTGGGCCAGGGCCCGGTGCGGCGTCAGGCCGACCAGGATCGCCAGCCCCGTGGGCGCGGCGACCGAGGCGAGGCCGGCCGCCATGGTCGTGGCCAGCAGCCGCAGGCGTCGGGACGCGGGCCGGGATTGAGCCACGGACTGGGCCTCGGACTGGGATCGTCGGTTGGATGAGCTGGAATTGGCGGACATGTAACCCCCTGTTCGTGTGGACGGCGAAGAGCTTTCGCGGTGCCTCCAGACAGCGAATTGCGAGGTGTTCGGTCAATAGAACTCGCGTCGATTATTGAAATACTGAAATGTTGTCACGGTATCGACACGGTGAAATTAGAGTACTGACTGGTAAGTACATTCGATATTGTCGATAACTTGACGATTATTTATTGAATTGAACGCGTGAAAGCTCTCGCCGACGAGGTCGGCGAGAGCTGGAGCGGCGGGTGAGCAGTGCGATTCAGGCGATGGGTTGAGGCGCGGACGTCGAGCCGGGGAGGCGGGGCGAGAACACCGCGCGGGCCGCGAACAGGGCGATCGGCAGGCCGACGCCGAACATGTGGATGGCCACGCCGCCGACCAGCACCACGAGCGGCGGAAGCGGCTTGGGACCGAACCGCAGCAGCAGCACGACGTAGTTCATGACCAGATAGCAGCCGATCCCGTACAGCGGTCCCCACAGCCAGGGCCGCCTGTTGAGCGAGGGAAGCACACGGCTGGCCGCGACATAGATCGCGGCCATCACCACGGCGATGCCGACATGGAGCAGGGCGCCCAGCGCCGCCGCCCCGGCCCCGCCCTGATAGGCCGCCTTGCCCAGCACCCCGCTGGCGATCGAATGCAGGATCCTGACCGGACTGACGCCGCGCAGGCCGAAGGCGATGAAGGCGTAGACGATGTCCAGCAAGGCGGCGGTCAGGCCGCCGCCGAGGATGGCCGCCAGCGGGCCGATCCCGGCTTTTCCGGGGAATATCTGCATGGGACCTCTCAATGCGAGCGCGTGGCGTGGATAGGGGCGGACTCGCCGCCAAGCGAAGGGGCGGCGTCATCCGTGGGCGAGCCGGCGGGCAGGACGATCGGCGTCTGGGCGGCGATCAGCTGCTCGATGCGCTCGACCAACGCCTGGCCGCGCGGCGACAGCCGCAGCAGCCGCTCGCGCGGATCGACGGCGCCGACCACGCAGTCCAGCAGGTCCAGGGACGGCGGCAGCGGCCGATCGATCGCCGGCCCCGCCAGGGCCCGCGCCACGCGTGAGGCGCCGGCGTCGGTCAGGCCGCAGGCCAGGGCCAGCTCGGTGACGTTGATGCCGGGGTTCTCGGCGACATAGAGGAAGGCCCGCACGCTGGTCAGGCTGATGGCGGGATGGATCCGCCGGAAGCTCTCCAGCGCGGCCAGCACGGCGTCGCGGCGGCGGATGCGGACCACTTCAGCTGTCATGATAGACCGCCAGCACGCGGGGGCGGGTCTTGTAGCGGCGCGGCGGCGAGGCGGCTTCGCCGGCCTTGGCATCGCCCGCCAGCCTGGGCCTCAGGTGGTGGAAGGTGAAGCCGGCGGTGGCGTACTCGGCGCGGACCACCGCGAGCAGGGCCTCGGCCCGCCGCTGGTGCTCGGCCGCCTCGACATAGTCCAGCGCCGAGACCTCGATGGTGATCTGCGCCCGCAGGGTCAGCATCGGAATGTCCTTGGAGCGCGCGGTCATCTGGGCTCCCTCCGTGAGCATCGAGTCTTGCCGATCGATCTTGTCAGCCGCCGCCGGCTTGTCAGGCGCCGGGATACCAACGGTCGGCGTCCTGCTGCGAGCGGCGGGACCGTCTGCCAACGGCGCCGCTCCGTCTGCGAACGGCGCTTTGCGAGCAGCCCGCCAGCGGCGACAATGGCCCATGACGTCGACGCCGGCCGCCCAGCAGCAGACCCGGACGATCCTGATCGCCACGGCGGGGGTCTGGCTGCTGGCCTATGCCGCCCTGACCCTGGGCTGGGTGAACGCCAGGGCGCCGCATTTCTGGGACGGCGCGTTCCGGCGCGCGGTGGTCTGCCTGATCGGCGCCCTGATGTGCCAGGCCATGGGGCCGCTGCTGCTGCGCTCGACCCCGTGGCCGATCGCCTGGCGGCTGGCCCTGGCCGGCGGGCTGTCCCTGGTCGGCTCGCTGATGTTCGGGGTGGTCGACTACACGGTCTATGTCGCCATCCTGCCGCGCTGGCCGGAGTCGACCTTCTGGGGCGTGATGTTGATCGCCCGCACGGTGTTCTGGTTCTTCGCGGCCTGGGCGGCGATCTTCATGGCCGTGCACGCCGACCTGGCCGCGCGGGAGGCCCGGTTCAAGCTGGAGGCGGCGCGGGTGCTGGCCACCGAGACCCAGAACCGCATGTTGCGCTACCAGATCAGCCCGCACTTCCTGTTCAACACCCTCAACGCCCTGGCGACCCTGGTGATGGAGCGCCAGAACGACCGGGCCGAGCAGATGATCCTGGGCCTGTCGGGCTTCCTGCGCCGCTCGCTGGAGCGCGACGTGCGTGAGATGGTCACCCTGTCCGAGGAACTGGACGGCGAGCGGCAGTACGTGGCCATCGAGCAGATCCGGTTCGGCGAGCGCCTGCGCTATGTCGAGCGCGTCCCTCCGGAATTGCTGGACGCCCTGGCGCCCAACCTGATCCTGCAGCCGATCATCGAGAACGCCGTCAAGCACGGCCTGGCCCGCACCAGCGAGCCGATCGTCATCGAGGTGGTGGCCGTCCACCAGGACGGCAGGATGTCGATCACCGTCACCGACGACGGGGCCGGGGCGGTCGGCGGTCCGCCCGGGTTGGGCGTGGGGCTGGAGAACGTCCGTCGGCGGCTGGAGACCCGTTATGGCGACCAGGCGACCCTGACCTGCGGCTCGCGCGAGCCTCGGGGCTTCCAGGTCCGCCTGGACCTGCCGCTGGAGCGGGCATGAGCGAGGCGCTGACCGTCCTGCTGGCCGACGATGAGCCGCTGGCCCTGCGCCGCCTGCGCCGCCTGACGGCCGAGGTCGATGACGTGCGGATCGTCGGCACCGCCGCCGACGGCGACCAGGCCCTGGCCCTGGCGCGCGAGACCGCCGCCCAGGTGGTGATCATCGACATCAAGATGCCCGGCCGCGACGGGGTCAGCGTGGCCCGCGCCCTGGCCGGACCCGAAGGGCCGGTGGTGATCTTCGCCACCGCCTTCGACCGCTACGCCATCCAGGCCTTCGACCTGGCGGCCGTGGACTATCTGCTCAAGCCGTTCGACGGCGCGCGGGTGGCCGAGGCCCTGGCCCGGGCCCGGGCCCAGATCCGGGCGCGCGACGCCGAGCAGCGGATCGGCGAACTGCGGGCCATCGTCCAGGACCTGCGGGCTGAAGGGCGAGGCCAGGAGCCTTCGGGCGCCGCGAGCTTCGAGACCGAACTCTGGATCGAAGGCCGGGGCGGGGCCCAGCGGGTGCTGGTGCGCGATCTCGACTGGATCGAGGCCGAGCGCGACTATGTCCGCCTGCACGTCGGGGCGCGCAGCTATCTGATCCGGGACTCGATCCGCGGCCTGGTCGAACGGCTGGACCCCGAAGCCTTCGTGCGTATCCACCGCTCGGCGGTGGTGCAGCGCGACCGGGTGATCCAGCTGGCCCCGCGCCCGGGCGGCGGGCTGACGGCGGTGCTGTCGACCGGCGCCCGTCCGGCGGTGGGCCGCAGCCACGCGGCCGCCGTGCGGAAACTGTTTCGCCGCGCGTCGGGACGGTCGCGAGCCTCCGAGCCGCTGTAGGGCCGGCGAACAGTTCTGAATTGTCTGGGAGGGGAGCGGACGCCGAAGGCTGTCCGTCAAGATAGGTCGGCCGCGTCGGTCGAGCCGGCGGGCGAGGGCGCTTCAGGCTTTCGCGCTGGAAGGCCGGATGAGCGGCCGGCGGTGAGGCCGGCCGCTCGCCGAGGGATTAGCCGTTGACGGCGTCCTTCAGTTGCTTGGCCGGCGTGAAGGCGACCTTCTTGCTGGCCGCGATCTGGATGGCGGCGCCCGTCGAGGGGTTGCGGCCGGTGCGGGCCGGCTTGGCCTGGACCTTGAACTTGCCGAAGCCCGGGATCGAGACTTCTTCGCCCTTCACGGCGGCGTCGGTCAGCGACTTGAAGACGCCGTCGATGATGGCCTTGGCTTGAGTCTTGGTCAGCTTGTCGTCGGCGGCCACGGCGGCGTCGACCAGATCCGAAACGTTCATAAATCAGCTCATCTGCTGGAATCAAAAGAGAGCCAACCCTGCCGGGCCAAACGCGCTTTGTCACCTCATCATGAAAACAAGGGTTAACGCGCCGATCCGACGGGGGCGGGCGGGCGTCAGGTTGCGGAAAATCCTCGCTATATCAACCCATTAAAGAAACATGCTTAAGGCTCGCGCCCAGCCATGGCCGAGCGTCGGCGCGGACGCGAGGCGATTGTGCGTGTGCGAAGAAAGCAGGTGAGTCCCTAGAATCGGCCCGAAAGGCCGCTTCGGGGAGAATCGGTCAGGGCTCGGCGGTGCGGATCGCGGCCGGTCCGGCGGGCATGGAAAGGGTCGCTTCGTGACGCAGTTCGCGGCCGTCGAAGGCGAAGGCCTCGACCGTCCGGCCGACCATGCACTGCACCAGCAAGCGACGGGAGTCGCGCGACCAGACGATGCCCTGGCCCCAGCCGGCGACCGGCGCCTGCGTCACCTTGACCAGACGCTGGCCGTCGATCCGCCACACCTGCACCAGGCCCTGGAGGTGGTAGCCCGGCGCCTTGGTCGACAGGTTTGAGCCCTCGTTGACGTTGACGGCCACGTAACGGCCGTCGGGCGACATCTTCAGCCCCTCGGGGGTCAGGCCGACCGAGACGGTGTCGACGACGCGCGGCGCGGCCGGAGCCAGGTCGATCAGGCTGACGGTGTCGATGTCGCGCCCGCCGCCGCCGATGTTGCCCGACACGGCGAACCGGCGCGGTCCGTCGGTGTCGATCTGATAGGGCCGCAGCCCCGCCGCCAGGCTGACCGGCGTCAGGGTCACGCTCGCGCCCTCCAGGCTCAGTTGGACGATCTTGTGGTCATGGTCGCGCGACACCAGGGCCCGGCGGTCGCCGTCGAAGAAGATGACCATGGCCGGCGAGGAGTCCGGGTCGCCGACCTTGACCTTGCCGGCCGGGGTGGCGACGCCGCCCGCCAGGGTGAAGACGCTGACCGTGCCCTCCGAGCGGTTGGCGACCAGGGCCAGGGTTCCGGCGCGGTTGATCGACACCCCCGAGGCTCCTGCGCCGGCATGCAGGGTGGCGGTGACCTTCAGGGTCTTCAGGTCGATCACGCTGACCACGTCGTCGGGGATAATGGCGGCCGGGTTGGCGGGATCGATCTTGCGGGCCGAGGTGACCAGGGCGAACGACCCGTCCGGCGCCACCGCGACGCTGGACGGCGGGCCGATGACGCTGGTCGGGACGGCCACCTCGCCGACGATGCGGGGCGGCGAGGCCGACAGGTCGATCAGCGACACGGAGTCCGGAAGGGGATTGGCCGGCACCACCTGGGCGCCGTCGTCCAGCACCTGCTTGCCGTCATTGGCCGACACCGCGATCTGGGCGTGGCCGACATCGGCGAGAACCAGGGCGAAGACGGCGGCGAGCAAAGGGCGGGCGATCATGCGGGGATCCTGACCGTGCGGCGCGCGGCGCGCCAGGGGTATGGTGCGGACGCAAAAGCGCGCGAACGTCGGGAGGGTGACGTTCGCGCGCCTCTGCTGTCGATGCGCGACGGGGACAAATCCGCCGCGCCATCGCTTCAATCCAGGCCTAGTAGGTGTAGCGAAGGCCCAGAATGAACTCGCGACCCGTGTGGTGGTAGAACGAGGACCGGTCGGCGACGGAGTCGTTGAACTGGTCCTGGTATTCGTCGGTCAGGTTCACCCCCTCGAGGGTGATCTTGAAGTTGTCGTTGATCGTGTACTGCAGCGAGGCGTCGACGTTCAGCGTCTCGGTGGTGCCGTCGGCGTTGGTGCCGGCTTCCGAACCGGGGATCCGGGTCAGGTAGCTGTCACGATACGAGGCCGAGGCCCGGGCGCTCCACTTGCTGTCCTCGTAGTAGATCGTGGCGTTGTACGAGGTGGGCGACAGGCCCGTCAGATTGCCCGTGGCCACGATCGCGCCGGCGCCGTTCAGGTAGTTGATCGACGATTTGACGTGCGTGTAGTTCAGCAGCACGCCGGTGTGGGTCAGGAAGCCCGGCAGGAAGGTCAGGGGCTGCTGGTAGTTCAGCTCGTAGCCTTCCAGGTCGCCGCCCGGCGTGTTGCTGGGCACGGTGAACTGCCACTGGGCGCTGGGGCTGCAGCCGTTGGTCGTGCCGCAGGCGGCGATGGCCACGCTGTCGGGCAGGCCGAACGTGTTGCCGGTGAAGGTCGAGTTGGTCTGCAGCGTCTGGACGAAGCTGCCGATCTGCTTCTTGAACAGCGCCAGCGACAGCAGGCCCGACTGCTGGAAGTACCATTCGAACGACAGGTCGTAGGCCTTGGCCCGGAACGGGTCGAGATTGGGGTTGCCGGCGCTGACGCTGCGGCCCGCGCCCGAGACGCTGATCGTCGCGCCGGGGGTCAGGCTGCCCAGGTCGGGCCGCGACATCACCTTGGCCGCCCCGAAGCGGATCAGGAAGTTGTCGACCGGCTCGTAGACCACGTTCATCGACGGCAGGGTGTCGCTGTATTCGCGCGACGCCTCGACCGCCACCGGCGCGCCGCTGACATAGGTGTAGCCGTTCGAATCCTGCTTGGTCTTGACGTAGCGGACGCCGAAGTTGCCGCGCAGCGGACGGCCCGCGACCTCGGTGTTGAAGTCGGCCTGCACGTAGCCGCCGAGATCCTTCTCGTTGACGCCGCGGTTGTTGCCCAGGGCCGGTTCCTTGCCCAGCTTGAACGTGCCGCCATAGGCGGTCTGGTCGTACAGGCTGAGCACATCGGCGGCCGTCTTGACGTCCGGGATCAGCACGTTGACGCCGGCGAAGCTGGCGATCTTGCCGTAGGTCGCGCGATCGATGGCCGCCATGGCGGTCGGAATGGTCGGCTCGATGTTGGTGCTGGTGCCGTTCGAGCGCCGCAGCTCGGTGGTGGTGAACTCGTATTCCTTGTAGGCCCCGCCGGCGCTCAGCTTGAAGATCCCCAGGTTGTCCCAGGAGCCGTCGATCTGGGCGACGTCATAGGTGTTGATCGCGGTCTGCGGGCGTTCGCGGATCTGGGTCAGCACCCACTTGCTGGGGTCGGTCAGGGCCGCGCTGCCGTAGTTGATCACCGGCAGGTTGCCGTTGCTGTAGTCGTAGGAATAGCCCTGGACGTTGAACTGGTCGAACTGGACCGTGGTCTGGATCGGGTTCTGGTGGTCGGACTTCGAATGGCCGATCAGGCCGACGATCTTGATGTCGTCGGTGATCTGCTGCTCCAGGTTCAGGCCGAACTGGGTGAACTTGGTGTCCAGTTCGTCGAAGCGGTTCTCGACGCGCAGGTCGACGTTGTCGAACTTGCCGGCGATCATCGTGTTCTTGTCGTCGATCGTCGACGAGACCACGTGGGTCTGGGCGATGCCGCACGAGGTGGCGACGTTGGCGGCCGTACAGGCTCCGCCGACGCTGAACGACGGCGCTTCCAGGTACTGCTCCTCGCGGGTGCCCTTGAAGTCGGCGTAGAGGGCGTCGAAGCTCAGCAGGGTCTTGTCGCTCGGCTTCCACTGCAGCGACAGGGTGCCGCCCAGGCGCTCCTGGTCGTCGATATAGTTGTCGTAGCGCGGGAAGCGCGGGTGGAAGGCGGCGTTGTTGGCGGCGGCGGCCGGATTGACCGTGGTCGGCAGGCCCGCGCCGTTGGGCAGGGCGTCGAAGCCCGGCGAGAAGGCGTTGCCGGTGGCCCAGCGCACGGTCGAGGAGCCTTCGTCATCCAGCTTGCGCTTGGTGTAGGCCACCGACAGCAGGGCGCCGAACGTGTCGTCCTTCCAGGTGTTGGAGACCATGAAGGCGCCGCGCGGATTGGTCGACTTGGCCAGGTCGTTGTAGCTGGCCTGGGCCGAACCGGCCATCTTGAAGCCGTGATAGTCGAAGGGGCGGGCGGTGCGCAGGTCGACGGTCGCTCCCAGCGAGCCTTCTTCCGTGGCCGCCTCGGCGGTCTTGCGCACGGTGATCGAGCTGAAGAGGTCCGAGGCGAAGACGTTGAAGTCGAACGAGCGGCCGCGGTTGATGCCGCCGCCGGCGTCGGAGCCGCCGCCGGTGGTCAGGGCTTCCATGCCGTTGATCCGCACGCGGGTGAACTGGGGACCCAGGCCGCGAACCGAGATCTGGCGACCCTCGCCGCCGTCACGCGCCAGGGCCACGCCGGGGATGCGCTGGATGGATTCAGAGAGGTTGAGGTCGGGGAACTTGCCGATGTCCTCGGCCAGGATGGAGTCGACGGCGGCCGACTCCTGGCGCTTGACGTTCAGCGCCTTGGCCAGGCTGGAGCGGAAGCCGGTGACGACCACTTCCGACACCGCGTCCTGGTTGTCGGCGGCGGGCGCGGCGGCCTGAGTCGAAGAGGGGGCGTCCTGCCGCGCGGCGGCGGGGGTTGCGGCGAGGCCGAAGCAGACGGCGGCCATGGACGCGCTCGCCAACCACACGCGGTGTTGAACTGTAGGCATTGTTTTCCCTCCCGACGGGACTTTGTCTCGACCGTGCTCGGTCTTGTTCTCGGGAGGGGCGGCGCTGTCCGGTCATCGGATCGGCGGTGGAACCTCATCCCACCAGGAGACTAGGAGCCGTCGATGGCGCGCCGCCAATGCCGTTCTGGAACGTCGTGATGCCGGTCCGGCATCAAGCCGCGTGGGACAGCAACCTTTCGTAGCGCTGCAGGATGCGCTCAAGCGTCGAGCGCTTGATCGGCTTGCCGTCGCGCAGCTTGGTCCAGGTGGTTTCGCTGATCGCGTAGCAGTCGAACAGGTGCTCGCGCGTCACGGCGGGCAGCCGGGCGCGCAGGCGCTGAACGAGGTCGCGGGGTACGGTGAGGGTTTCGGCCATGGGCTAAGCAACGCCCCCGGAGCGCGTCCGCTCCGGGGTCTCCAAGCTAAATCAAGGGGCTGTGACGATATTGTTGAGTTGGGTGATCTCCGGCGCGCCGGCCGGGGTGAGGATGCGGACCCGGTAACCGGCCTTCCAGCCGGCTTTCAGGGCGACCTGCGCGGTCTTGGGTTTCAGGTCCAGCGGCGCGGGCAGGACGGGCGTGGTCGCCCGCGCCAGTTCCTTGCCCGAGGCGTCCTCGACCACCACCACCGAGGCCGGGGCCGGCTTGGCGCCCAGGCTGTGGACGGTGACGGTCAGGCCCGACTTGCCGGCCTTGACGTCGTCGCGGCCGATCCCGAGGTCGGGACGTTCGGTCACGGGCGTGGCGGCGGCGGTCTGCAGGGTGAACTCCCAGGTCGTGGTCTTGCCGGGCGCGAAGGTCACGTCCAGGCCGGTGGTGCGTTCGAACGCCACTGAAGCCGCCGGCTCGGCGGCTCCCCCCTTGCCATCGTCGACCGCGCGGGTCACCGACCATTGGCCGGCCGCGACGTCCCACCCGGTCATCACCGCATGAATCGACTGACCGGTCAGATTGTAGCCGGTTACCTTGAAGCTTTTCTGTCCGCCGGTGACCAGGATGCCGACGTCCTCGGCGGCGGTCGGGGTGTCGAACCGCCAGCTGACCAGGTGGCCGGGGAACATCTGGTTGCGGGCCAGGGCCATGCCGCCGAGGCGGGAGCGCTGCAGGATCTCGCTGAACAGCTCGACGCGGTCCGACCACCAGTGGGCCTCGGTGACCATCCACATCCGCTGTTCGGCGGTGGTGATCTCGTCGCTGTAGACCTTTTCCAGATAGGCGGTGTCGCCGGTCGAGCGCCAGGCTTCGTACAGCAGGAACGGGTCGTCCGAGCCCTTGGCCATCGCCGACTTGAGCCCGGGCGTCTGAGCGTCGCGCAGGCCCAGCATGTCGATGACGTCGCTGTTGAGCTCGTCGACGCCCTTCAGGCCGGTCCGGGCCATCTGGCCCTGCAGCGGGCGCAGGTACTTCTCGTCGCCGGTCCAGCGGTAAGCCGCCCAGAACAGCTGCATGGCCGAGACGTTGCCGCGGCCCTTGCCGACCAGTTCGCCGCGCGACTGGCCGGTGGCGGCGTTGATGTCTTCCGGATAGCGCCAGGTCCCGTCCGGGTCCTGCTTGCCGTGGGCCAGGTGGCCGTCGGCGAGGTCGGTGATCAGCTTGCGCAGGGTGGGATCGCCGTTGAAGTCGGCGATCAGCATGCCCGGGTGCAGGATCAGGTAGGAATAGGGGTGCGACCAACCCCACGGCCCGTCGCGCGACACGTCGGTGGCCGAGAAGTAGCGGCTGAGCGGATGGACGTGACCGTCCTCGCCCTTGTTCATCACGATCGGATAGGCCCGGGCCGTCTCCATCATCCGCTCGACGATCTTGGGATCGCCGTAGCTGGTGTACATCGCCTCGGCCTTGAGGTTGATCGCCTCCTCGTACGAGTGCAGCTCGTCGGTCTTGATCTTCGACAGGCCGTTCGGGATCATGTCGTTCTTGTAGGCCGCGTCGAGCAGGGCGTTCAGCGAGGCGGTGGTCTTGTCGGGGATGTCGCCCATCAGGGCCAGGGGCGGCCACTGCTGGGTCAGGTCGTTGTCGTCCGAGATGCCGCCGCCGAAGTCGCCGTACGGGACCTGGCGCTTGTCGATCCACCACTCGATGAACTTGCGGACGCGCTTGAGATCCTCGACCTGCAGGAACGCCCACTTGGGCACGCCGGCCGGGGCGACCGGCAGGGTGACCGGCACGCCGGGCTGCTCGGGGTTCAGCTCGGCCCACATCTCGCGGCCGTGCTGGTTGGTCGGGTCGACGCGCAGCAGGTCCGACAGCTCAAGATCCAGCCGCGCGTAGCGGGCCAGGCGCTTGGAGACGTCGTGCTCCTCGACCAGGAAGGCCAGGTTGTCGCGCGCCTGGGCCAGGCGGTCGGCGACGTGCTCGGCCTTGGCGTCGGCCGAGGGCTTGAACTTCAGGCGCACGGCCATGCCGTCCAGTTGCCTGGCGTCGAAGTCGGCGCCGGCCCCGGCGATGCTCAGGTACAGGCTCTTGCCTTCCGGCAGCAGGCGGTCGCGGGTGTCGAGATAGATCGTCCGGGCCTCGCCCGGCTTGACCGAGACGTTGACGTCGATCAGGTCGCGGCCCGGCCACAGCGGGTCCTTGACCTTGATGTTCAGCGGAAACAGCTCGCCGTGGGTGGCCTTGACCTTCAGGGCGGGGATGTCGATCGCCACGCCGTCCAGGCCGACGTCGGCGCCCTGCCAGCCGTACTGGAACTTGCCCACCGGACCGCCGGGGCGGTTCTGACGGAAGTCGGCGGGGATCAGCACGTGGACGATCGGCTGGCCCGGAGCGGCGGCCGCGTCGGCGCGGGGCTTGTTCGGGGCCGAGGCGGGCAGGGCGGTGACGATGGTCCGCTCGCCGGCCGCGTACCGACCCTTCACGAAGGTCGAAAGCTCGTCCAGCGAGGGATAGGTCGCCGGGTCGGCGCCGGGACGCACGACGTAGCTGAGGGTGAACTCGTCCGGCTCGGCGGCGGCGGTGACGTTGTAGGCCGCCAGCTCCTGGATCGGGGTTTCCTGCACCACGTTGTCGAAGCGCAGCTTGCCGCCCTTCAGAGCCGCGAACTGGTTGAACGTGCGCAGCTCGCCCTTGGCGCGCTTGGCCAGCGGGGCTTCCTTGCCGGCCGCGTCGATGGCGGTCAGCGACCCATAGGCCGCGCCCTGGAACTCCAGGCGGTTATAGGGCTCGTCGGGCAGGGTGAAGGTGATCGCCTTGCCGCCCTCGACATAGACGTTCCAGTCGGGCAGCTCGAAATAGTCGTGGCGGCCGGGCAGTTTCGAGCGGTTGTAGACGCCGGGCCAGGTGGTCTCGGCGATGCCGTCCGAGCCCAGGCTCATGCGTTCCTTGAGGTCGTACTGGTCGGTGAATTCGACCTTGCGGATCGCGGTCTTGGCGTCGGCCAGATAGGGCGGCGGATCGGCCGGGCGGTTCCAGCCGTAGCGGTAGAGCCAGCTCTTGGCGTCGGTGGTCGCGGGGGCGGAAGCGGGCGCCTTGCCGGCGGCCAGGCCGGCGACGGCGGCGTCGTCCAGGGCGCGGTCGTAGACGCGGATGTCGTCGACGTCGCCGCCGCGGATGAACTGGTAGGCGCTCTGCACCTGGTGGGGCGAGATCACCCGGCTGTGCGGCCCGAACTGGTCCAGACCGGCGTCGAGGGCGGCCGTCTGGGCCTTGGAGGCCACCGGCTTGCCGTCGATATAGAGGGCGATCCCCTTGGCCTCGTCCCAGGTGAAGGTCACCAGGATCCACTGGTCGGGCTTGGGCGCCGCGGCCGTGGTGCTGACCCGCACGCGCGAGAGGTTGTCGTCGGTGACGAAGGCGTCGAAGCCCTTGCCGTTCCAGTCGATGCGCAGCCAGGCCATGTCCCAGCTGGTGTGGTCTGCGTAGCCGACGCGGAACAGCGGGAAGGGCGTGGTCCCGACCGGATCGCGGGCCTTCCAGTAGAAGCTGAGCGTGCCGCGCTGGGCGTAGATGTTGCCCGGGGCCATCCAGCTGAGCGTCTCGTCGCCGGCGGCCTCGATATAGGCGCCGTGGACGGGGTCCTTCTGGATCTTGACCTTGTCGGCGAAGTTGGGGGCGGCCACGCCGTCGGCGACGTCGGCGGTCAGGCCCTTGTCGCCGGTCAGGTGGAACAGCAGGCCGCTGTCATCAGCGGCGTGGGCGAGGGCGGGAACGACGATCAGCGCGGCCGACAGCAGCAGCGCGGCCTTGAGGGTGTGTTGTACGCGGGCCATTCGCCTCTCCCTGAAATTCGCTCGTTTCGAGTCTTTTATGGAAACCGGTGTCATTCAAAGCCACGCTAAGATCAAGACGTTGCAGGTTTGTTTCGGCTCGCCAGAGTCTCGCGGGCCTTGTCCATGTCCAGCGCGCCGTCCCACTTGGCGATGGCCACGGTGGCGACGCTGTTGCCGATCAGGTTGGTCACGGCGCGGGCCTCGTTGAGGAAGCGGTCGACGCCCAGCAGCAGGACCAGGCCGCTGACCGGCACGGCGTGCAGGGTAGACAGGGTGGCCGCCAGGGTGATGAAGCCCGCGCCCGCGACACCGGCCGAACCCTTCGAGGTCAGCAGCAGCACCGCCAGGATCACCAGCTGGTCGGCCAGGCCCAGGTGGGTGTTGGTGGCCTGGGCCACGAACACGGTGGCCAGGGTCAGGTAGATGCAGGTGCCGTCTGCGTTGAAGGTGTAGCCGGTCGGCAGCACCAGCCCGACCACCGGCTTGGCGCAGCCCATGTCCTCCAGCTTCTGCATCAGCCGGGGCAGGACGGCCTCGGTCGAGCAGGTGCCCAGCACCACGAAGATCTCCTCGCGGATGAAGCGCAGGAAGGACCAGAACGGCAGGCCGACCGATCGCATCACCCCGCCCAGCACCACGACCACGAAGAACAGGCTGGTGACGTAGAGGGCGATCAGCAGGTGGGCCAGCGACCACAGCGTGCCGATCCCGTACTTGCCGATCGTGAAGGCCACGCCCGCGCCGGCGCCCAGCGGGGCCAGGCGCATGACCATGCCGACGACCTTGAAGATCGCCTCCAGGAACAGGTCCATCATCTCGACCAGCGGCTTGGCCCGCGCGCCCATCTGGCTGATCCCGGCGCCGATCAGCACCGACAGCAGGATCACCTGCAGCATCGCGCCCTTGGCGAAGGCGTCGACCAGGGTGGTGGGGATGATGTCCATCAGGAACGGCACGACGCCCTGTTCCTTGGCGGCCTCGGTGAAGCCGGCCAGGGCGTGGCCGTCCAGGTTGCCGGCGTCGATGTTCATGCCCGCGCCGGGCTTGAGCACGTTGACCACCACCAGCCCAACCACCAGGGCGATCGTCGACAGCACCTCGAAATAGACCAGCGCCTTGACGCCGATCCGGCCCACCTCCTTGAGGTCGCCCATCTTGGCCATGCCGACCACCACGGTGCCGAAGATGATCGGCGCCAGCAGCATCTTGATCAGCTTGATGAAGCCGTCCGCCAGGGGTTTCAACGCCGTCCCGAAGTGGGGGAACCACAGACCGACCAACGCGCCGATCACGATGGCGATCAGCACCTGGACGTAGATCTGGGAGAGCAGTCTCTTGAGCGTCGAAATGGTCGTTTCCCCTTGATGGATCGTCCGGCGTTGGGCCGCCGGATCGTCGTGTCGCCAGATCTTCGTGTCGATTGTCTAGGCCGCCTTGATGCTGGCCAGGGTGACGTCTTCGGTCAGGGTGCGCATCAGGGCGATCAGGTTCGACTTGGCCTCGAAGCCCACGCCGGGAACGTCGGGCAGACCGACCAGGCCGTTCTCGACCGAGATGCCGTCGGCGAAGCCGCCGAACGGCTTGAAGACGTCGGGGTACGACTCGTTGCCGCCCAGGTGCAGGCCGGCGGCGATGTTCAGCGACATCTGGTGCCCCCCGTGCGGCACGATCCGGCGCGTCGACCAGCCGTTCTGGTCGAGAACTTCGAGCGTTCGCAGATATTCGACAAGGCCGTATGACAGCGCGCAGTCGAACTGCAGGTAGTCCCGGTCGGGGCGCATGCCGCCGTGGCGCAGCAGGTTGCGGGCGTCCTGGTGCGAGAACAGATTCTCGCCGGTGGCCATGGGCAGCTCGTAGTGTTTGGAAAGCTCGGCCTGCAGGGCGTAGTCCAGCGGATCGCCGACTTCCTCGTACCAGAACAGGTTGTAGGGCTTCAGGGCCTCGGCGTAGGCGATGCCGGTCTCCAGGTCGAAGCGGCCGTTGGCGTCGACCGCCAGGTTCTGGCCGTCGCCGACGATCTCCAGCACAGACTCGATGCGACGCAGGTCGACGTCCAGCGATGCGCCGCCGATCTTCATCTTGACCACCTTGTAGCCGCGGTCGCGATAGCTGCGCATCTCGGCCTGCAGCTGGGCGTCGTCCTTGCCCGGATAGTAGTAGCCGCCGGCCGCGTAGACCCAGACCTTGTCGTCGGCCGCGCCGCCGCGATAGCGGTCGGCCAGCAGGCGGTAGAGCGGCTTCTCGGCGATCTTGGCCACGGCGTCCCAGACGGCCATGTCCAGCGTGCCGACGGCGACCGAGCGCTCGCCGTGCCCGCCGGGCTTCTCGTTCGTCATCAGGGCCTTCCAGATGGCGAACGGGTCCAGATTGTCGGCGTCGTGATCGACCAGGCTGTCGGGCGCGGCCTCGGCCAGGCGCGGCAGGAAGCGCTCGCGCATCAGCGCGCCTTGGCCATACCGACCATTGGAATTGAAGCCGTAGCCGATCACCGGCTTGCCATCGCGCACCACATCGGTGATGACGGCGACGACCGAGCAAGTCATCTTCGAGAAATCGATATAGGCATTGGCGATCGGCGAGGCGATTGAGACGGTCTTCTCGCGGATGTCGAGGATACGCACGGTGTTCTCCAGTTGGCGACTGGACCCTAGGCACGCGGGAAATCGCGAGCCAATGCCGTTCTCGGCGATCGCTATGCGCAACAGGCATGATCTATGGAATTGATCTGGCTCGAAGATTTCGTCGCCCTGGCCGAGACGGGCAACTTCTCGCGGGCGGCTGAAAACCGGCACGTGACCCAACCCGCGTTCAGCCGCCGCGTACGGGCGCTGGAGGACTGGGTGGGCACGTCGTTGTTCGACCGCGCCACGCCCGGTGTCACCCTGACCGCCGCCGGTCAGCAGTTTCGAACCGGCGCCGACGAGCTGATCCGCCGGATCACCCAACTGCGCCGCGAGAGCCGCGAGGCGGGCGGGCAGGAGGCGGCCACCCTGCGTTTCGCCGCCACCCACGCCCTGTCCTTCACCTTCTTCCCGCAATGGATGCGCGACCTGGAGGCCGGGACCAACATGGGTCCGATCCGGCTGATCTCCGACAGCATGCAGGCCTGCGAGGAGCTGATGATGCACGGCGAGGCGCAGTTCCTGCTGTGCCATCACCATGCCGCCGCCCCCAGCCGCTTCGGGGCCCAGTTCCGCTCGGCGGTGGTCGGCCAGGACGCCCTGGCCCCGTTCACCGCGCCGGACGCCGACGGCGCGCCGCGCTGGAGCCTGACCGACAGCGCGCAGGACGTGCCCTACCTGGCCTATAGCGACGAGTCGGGCCTTGGGCGGATCGTCGAGGCCCAGCGCTTCGCCGACCGCATCCAGGGTCTGCGCACGGTGTTCTCGGCGCGGCTGGCGGCCAGCCTGATGACCATGGCGCGCGAGGGCAGGGGCGTGGCCTGGCTGCCGGTCAGCCTGGTCGAGGGCGAGGTGGCGCTGGGGCGGCTGGTGCGGGCCGGCGGCGCGGACCTGGAGATCCCGGTCGACATCCGGGTGTTCCGCCCGACCGCCCGCCAGAGCCTGGCGGCCGAGGCGTTCTGGAGCGAGCTTTCCGCTCGCTAGACGTCCGACAAAAAGAAGGGCGCCGACGGGGGGATGTCGGCGCCCTGGTGCTTCAGTGGAGGTCATGGCCGCCACGGTTGGCAAAGCCCGTGGACGATAGGGTGGTCAGGCGGCCGATGGCCAATGCCGATACGGCGTGCCGTCATGCGGGATCGGCATGGGGCCTGGGGGCTATTTCACCGATCCGCCCGCCTCGACCTTGAACGGCGCGCCGTCCGCCGAGGCCACGGTCGTCTTGGTCGTGGTCACCGCCGCGTTGCGGACCAGCAGGCCACGCTTGGCCTGGATGCTCACATTGCGCAGGGTGAAGCCGGCGATCGGGCGCTCGGGCAGGCCCACGACGATGCCGGCCCAGTCGGCGCCGGTGGCGGTCAGGCCGTCGACCACGATCCCGTCCATGTCCGGCGTCTTGTCGGCGACCACGGGCTGGGCCGCGTCGTCGGGACCGGGCCAGATCTGGTTGCCCAGCAGGAAGCCGCCCGGCTTCAGCTGGGCGGTCGCCGCCTTGATGTCCAGCGGCCGGTACTCGTAGTAGCTGGTGAAGACCAGCGGGGTCTCCACGTCCTTCATGCGGTTGTTCTTGAACATCACGTCGCGGACCTTGCCGCCCTTGCCACGCATGCTCTTGATCCGCAGGCCGTACATAGAGCCCTCGAAGCTGTTGTTCTCAACCCGCACCCGGGCGACGCCGCCGCTGGCGCCGCTGCCGATGCAGATGCCCCGACCGGCCAGGATGATGTTGCCCGAGATCAGGATGTCGGACGACACCGCGTCCGGATAGCGCGCGTCCGGCCCATTGGACTTGATGGCCACGATGTCGTCGCCGACGCTGATGACGTTGTTGGTGATCGCCACGTGGCGGCTGTTGATCGGGTCGATGGCGTCGGTGTTGGGAGCGCTGGATGGGGCGGTGATCCGTACACGGTCGATCGTCACGTGGTCGGTGTCGTTGAGCACCAGGTGGAACGACGGCGAGTTCTCGATCCGCACGCCCTCGAAGCGGACATTGGTGCTGTGCGACACCAGGATCAGGCGCGGACGGTCGTCCTTCTGCTGCTGGCGGGCCTGGCCGTCGGTGGCGAAGTTGGGGTTGGCGCGCCAGATCGCTCGGATCCGCTCCCACCAGACCGCGCCCTGGCCGTCGATCAGGCCTTCGCCGACCACGGCGACGTTGTCGGCGTCCTTGATGTTGATCAGGCCGGCCCGTTCACCCTGCGGGAACAGGGCCGGGTCGGTGGCGGCCAGCACCTCGGCGCCCTTCTGGATCTCCAGGCGGATGTTGGACTTCAGCCAGATCGGGCCAATCAGATATTCGCCGCGGACCACCCGCACCGTGCCGCCGCCGGCCTTTGCGCAGGCGTCGATGGCGGCCTGGAAGGCCTCGGTGTCGAACCAGATCCGGGTGCCGCCGGCCCCGTGGTCGCGCACGTCGCAGACCTTGTCGGGGAAGCGGTTGACCGATTGGGCGTGGACGGAAGACGCCCCCATCAGGGCGGCGAGCCCGGCGGTGGCGATCATCAGGCGGCGCGCGGTCGAGCTCTTCATCGGTCGGTCTTCCCCAAGGTTCGTCGCGACGGCTGCGCGTCGCTGGCGGCGGCGCAGTCTAGGGCGGGAGGCGGCCGGACGCCCATGCCGATGACGGCCAAGGTCATGCCGAACGGGCATGGGTTGGAGGCTTGGGCTCAATCCAGCTTGCGCGCGTCCAGCCAGGTCTCGATCAGCGCCGCCGCCTGGGCGCTGTGCTTCTCCAGCATCAGCATGTGGCCGTCGCCGTGCAGGCCGTGGTCGGCCATCCGCACCAGGTCGGTCTTGACCCCCGCCTGGATCAGGTAGCGGGCGGTGCAGTGGTCGTAGCCGGCGTGATACGAGGCCTCGGACATCAGGATCATGACCGGGAAGCGCGACAGGTTCACAAGCTTGCGGGCCGGCTCGGCCTGGAGCCAGCAGCGCACCAGGTCGGGGCGTTCCGGCGCGGCCTCCTGGACCTTGGCCAGGTCGGCGGGATCGGTCAGCGGCGGGGCGTAGGCCAGGGGCGTGGTCGTCAGGCCCCAGGGGCGGGACAGCTTGTCGGGGTCGCTGTCGCCCCAAGGCGACGGGGCGCCGAAGAAGGCCGGGCCGCTGGGCTCGACCGCGACGATGGCCTTGACCAGGTCCGGCCGCGCCTCGCCGATCGCCCAGCCGAACGCGCCCGACTGCGAATGGGTGATCACCACGGCGGGGCCGATCTTGTCGAGCAGCGCCGCGCCCGCCTCGGCGACCAGCTTGGCCGAGACGCCGCCGGACGCGCTGGAGACCTGCGAGGCGTAGAACTGGTCGAAGATCGGATCGCCCGCCTTGCCGCTCCCCGGGCCGATCCCGGGCCACTGGTCGTGCAGCTTGGCCTGGGGCCAGCCCTGGGGCTGGCCGTCCTGGGGCGCGAAGTCCTGCGGGGCGGTGAAGCGCTTGGCGACGAAGTCCGGCGGCTGGCGATTGGCGGGGCCGTAGGCGCCCTGGTCGTAGCCCGAGGCGCCGCGCCCTGGTTGGTCCATCAGATAGACCGCCCAGCCTTGCTCGACGAACAGCTTGGCCCAGCCGGGGCGGCCGTCCGGCGTCGACAGGAAGTTGGTGATCGTCTGGCCCGCGCCGGGGATGAACACCAGGGCCGTCTTGTGGCGGCGCTTGGCGGGGGTCAGGTACAGCACGTGGGCCTGGCCGGTCATGACCTTGCCGTCGGCCGTGTAGCGGCCGCCGACAAAGAAAGTCCCGACGTCGGCGATCGCCGGGGGCGGAGAGGCGGCCTGGGCCTGACTGGCGACGGCCGCCATCGCCAGCGCCGCGACGACCGCGATACGGCGCCAGCCCCGGGATTTCGCCATCGTCAGTCTCCCCATGCGACCGCCTTGGCGCGATCTTGAGCGGGGAGGGTGCGCCCGACGGTGATCCCGGGCCAATGCCGAACCGATCTCGCGCCATGTCGGTTCGGCATGGCGCGAGATCGGGCGCGCGAGCCGATCAGCGCGTGAACAGGTCCAACGGCACCGCGTCGGCCATGGCCTTGTAGCCGGCCAGCGAGGGGTGCAGGCCGTCGCCGGAGTCGTAGCCGGGCGCCAGCTTGCTGGGATTGGCGGGGTCGGCCATCAGCTTGTCGAAGTCGATCACCGCGTCGAACCGGCCGGGCGCGCGGATCCAGGCGTTGATCGCCTGGCGGTCCTGCTCGTTGACCGCGTCGGGGTGGTAGTAGCCCGACCCGCCATAGGGCATGACAGTGGCGCCGTAGATCTTGATCCCCCGCTCGCGGGCGCGGCGGATCATCTGGTCGTAGGAGGTGGTCATCCGGACCACCAGGGCGGCGTGGGCTTCGGGGCTGGCCGGCTGCTCGCGGGTCAGGGTGCCCAGGTCGTTCACCCCCTCCAGCAGGATCACGTACTTGACGCTCGCCTGGTTCAGCACGTCGCGGTCGAAGCGGGCCATGGCGTTGGGGCCCAGGCCGTCCAGCACCAGCCGGTTGCCGCCGATGCCGGCGTTCAGCACGCCCACGCCCTTGGTGCGCGGGTCGGCCTGCAGGCGGGCGGCCAGGACGTCGGGCCAGCGGTTGTTGCCGTTGGTGGTGACGCCGTAGCCGTCGGTGATCGAGTCGCCGAACGTCACCAGGCTGGCGCCGGCGGTGCGCTGCACATCGACGCCGGAAATCACGAACCAGCGGTCGATCGACTTGCCGCCGGTCAGCTCGGCGACCGCCAACTGGTCGCCGGCCCCGAACCACGAGGTGGTGCGCGAACCTGGATGGCTGGTCTGCTGGGCGGGTGGTGCGCCATCGAAGCGCAGGGTGATCGCCAGGTTCGCCAGGGGCGCGGCCGGGAAATCGATCGGATCGGACAGGTATTCGGCTCCGGCCGGAATGGTCACCTCCGGACGACCGGAGAAGGTCAGGGCGTGGTCGCTGGCCGGGTCGATGCGGGCAGAGCCGGGCGCGGCGGCCAGGGCGACATGGGCGCCCGACAGCTTCAGCGGCTCGGTCCCGAAGGCGTTGGACAGCCGCACGCGGATCTTGCCGCCGCCGGTGCTGAGCCGCAGGCTCTGGCGCAGGGTGCCGTCGGTGACGTCGGCGGCGGGCAGGGCGTCCTTGGCCGCCGGGATCATCTGCGACGTGGCCCAGCTGGCCACCCAGCGCTCGGCCTTTTCCGCCTTGGCGGGCGCGGCCTGAGCCGTCGAGATGGGGGCGGCGCCGATCGACAGCGCGATCGCCAGCCCGACCAGGGCGCGTTTTCCGATATCCAAGGTTTCCTCCAGCCCGTCCGACGATGGGTCTTACCGTTCGCCCAATCCTAGGCGAGGAAATGAGACCGGTACCATAAAAAACTTGAGTGGTCAGACCTCACCTTCCATACTGTCGCCCAACGTCGGCGAGCAACGCCGCCACCGTCCGTTCGACGGTCCGTTCCATCGTGGGGAAGCGAAAGAAATCATGAGCCAGACCGTCACCCGCCGCACGCTCGGCGTCAGCCTGGCCGCCTTGGCCGCCGCGACCTCGACCATCGCCCGCGCCGCCGCTCCGGCCGCCCAAGGGTCTGGCAAGGCGCTCTACAAGGATCCGACCCAGCCGGTCGAACTGCGCGTCCGCGACCTGCTCTCGCGCATGACGCTGGAAGAAAAGGCCGCCCAGCTGGTCGGCATCTGGCTGACCAAGGCCAAGATCCAGACCCCCGAGGGCGACTTCTCGCCCGCCGAGGCCAGCAAGAACTTCCCCAACGGCCTGGGCCAGATCTCGCGCCCGACCGATCGCCGGGGCCTGAAACCCGCCACGGTCGTGGGCGCTGCCGCCGGCGCCGAGGACGGTTCGATCGGCCGCAACGCCAAGGAAACCGCCCGCTACATCAACGCCGCCCAGAAGTGGGCGATGGAAAAGAACCGCCTGGGCATCCCGATGCTGATGCATGACGAGGCCCTGCACGGCTACGTCGCCCGCGACGCCACCAGCTTCCCGCAGGCCATCGCCCTGGCCTCGACCTTCGACACCGACCTGACCGAGAAGATCTTCGCCGTCGCCGCCCGCGAGATGCGCGCCCGGGGCTCGAACATCGCCCTGGCCCCCGTGGTCGACGTGGCCCGCGACCCGCGCTGGGGTCGCATCGAGGAGACCTACGGCGAAGACCCGCACCTGTGCGCCGAGATCGGCCTGGCGGCGATCCGCGGCTTCCAGGGCAAGACCCTGCCGCTGGCCCCCGACAAGGTGTTCGTCACCCTCAAGCACATGACCGGCCACGGCCAGCCCGAGAACGGCACCAATGTCGGTCCGGCCCAGATCGCCGAACGGACGCTGCGCGAGAACTTCTTCCCGCCCTTCGAACGGGCGGTGAAGGAGCTGCCGGTCCGCTCGGTCATGCCGTCGTACAACGAGATCGACGGGGTGCCCTCGCACGCCAACCGCTGGCTGCTGACCGACATCCTGCGCAAGGAGTGGGGCTACAAGGGCTCGGTGCAGAGCGACTATTTCGCGATCAAGGAACTGATCGCCCGCCACAAGCTGACCGACGATCTGGGCGACACGGCGGTGATGGCCATGAACGCCGGCGTCGACGTCGAGCTGCCGGACGGCGAGGCCTATGCGCTGATCCCGGAACTGGTGAAGGCGGGGCGGATCCCGCAGGCCGCGGTCGACCAGGCCGTCGAGCGCGTCCTGGCGATGAAGTTCGAGGGCGGCCTGTTCGAGAACCCCTACGCCGACGAGAAGACCGCCGACGCCAAGACCGCCACGCCGGAAGCCGTCGCCCTTGCCCGCGAAGCCGCGCGCAAGGCGGTGGTGCTGCTGAAGAACGACAAGGGCGTGCTGCCGCTGGATCCGGGCAAGTTCAAGCGCCTGGCCCTGCTGGGCACCCACGCCAAGGACACCCCGATCGGCGGCTACAGCGACGTGCCGCGCCACGTGGTGTCGATCTACGAGGGCCTGCAGGCCGAGGCCAAGAAGAGCGGCTTCACGCTGGACTACGCCGAAGCCGTGCGGATCACCGAAGCCCGGATCTGGGCCCAGGACGAGGTCAAGCTGGTCGACCCGGCCGTCAACGCCAAGCTGATCGCCGAAGCCGTCGAGGTGGCCAAGCAAGCCGACGTCATCGTCATGGTGCTGGGCGACAACGAGCAGACCAGCCGCGAGGCTTGGGCCGACAACCACCTGGGCGATCGCGACAGCCTGGACCTGATCGGCCAGCAGAACGACCTGGCCAAGGCGATCTTCGACCTGGGCAAGCCCACGGTGGTGTTCCTGCTGAACGGCCGGCCGCTGTCGATCAACCTGCTGGCCGAACGCGCCGACGCCATCGTCGAGGGCTGGTACCTGGGCCAGGAGACCGGCAACGCCGCCGCCGACATCCTGTTCGGCCGGGCCAATCCGGGCGGCAAGCTGCCGGTCAGCATCGCCCGCGACGTGGGCCAGCTGCCGATCTACTACAACCGCAAGCCCACGGCCCGCCGCGGCTATCTGTTCGACGAGACGTCGCCGCTCTATCCGTTCGGTTTCGGACTGTCCTACACGACGTTCGACATCTCGGCCCCGCGTCCGGTCAAGGCCAGCATCGGGACCAACGAGAGCGTCAAGGTCGAGGTCGACGTGACCAACACCGGCAAGGTCGCCGGCGACGAGGTGGTCCAGCTCTACATCCACGACGAGGCCGCCTCGGTGACTCGTCCGCTGCTGGAGCTGAAGCACTTCAAGCGCGTGACCCTGGCGCCCGGCGCCAAGACCACGGTCACCTTCGAGGTGTCGCCGCTGGACCTGTCGCTGTGGAACCTGGAGATGAAGCGCGTGGTCGAGCCGGGCAAGTTCACCCTGCTGTCGGGCCCGAACTCGGCCCAGCTGAAGCCGGCGACGCTGACGGTCGTCTAGGCGGCGAAGCCCCCTCGGTCGCTTCGCGACAGCTCCCCCGGAAGGGGAGCATCCGCGGTGTAAATCCTCCCCCTCTGGGGGAGGTGGCCCGGAGGCCCGGAGGGGGTTAGTCTCGGCGAAACGAGGAGGCCGATGATGCGTCCTTCAAGATCGTTCTCGATCCTGGCCGCCGCCGGGCTTTTCGCGTCCCTGGCCGGCGTCGCCCGGGCCCAGCCCGCGCCCGATCGCCAGAGCTGGGGCAAGCCCGGAATCCCGTTCCTGCAGTACCGCACCGACGCGGTCGAATGCGCCTATATCGCCGGCAGCACCGCGCCGGTTTCCGTGGCCTCGGTCGACCAGGTTTTCGCCTTCGACGGCGGGGACGTCTTCGAGGTGATGGAAAGCTCCAAGCGCAACCAGTACCGCATCTGGAACAACGTCGCCGACCAGTTGGAGCCCGCGCTGGAGTCCTGCCTGCGCGGTCGCGGCTATCGGCCGTTCAAGCTGACCGACGAGCAGAACGCCCAGTTGAAGGCGCTGAAGCGCGGCTCGGCCTCGCGTCACCGCTATCTCTACGGCCTGGCGGTCGATCCCGACGTGCTGAAGGGGCAGGGGCTGTAGAGGCGGCCACCCCCAGTTTTCCTCCAGTCGCCGCAAGAAAAGCCTCTATCGACTGATATCATTGATCTTTTCTGCGTCAGTTTAAAGTCGATCATCGGGCTCTTGAGGAGTGCTCGTTATCATCGCCGGCGCGCCGCGTCCTAGCTTCAGGCTTCAAACGCGAGGCCTTGACCATGACGCAGCAACCCATCCGGCAACTCAAACTCGGCGCGATCCTGGGCGGGGTGGGCATGGATCACGCCAGCTGGCGCGACCCCGACCTGGCCGGCGACGCCAGCATCGACATCAACTGGTACATCGACAACGCCAGGCTGGCCGAGGCCGCCAAGTTCGACCTGGTGTTCATCGTCGACAGTCCGTTCATCACCCCCGACACGGCGCCGCACTTCCTCAACCGGCTGGAGCCGCTGACCTTGCTGTCGGCCCTGGCGGTCTCGACCTCGAAGATCGGTCTGGTCGGCACCCTGACCACGTCCTACTGGGAGCCCTACAACGTGGCCCGCCAGTTCGGCTCGCTGGACCACATCAGCAAGGGGCGCGCCGGCTGGAACGTGGTGACGACGGGCCTGGAAGGCGCCTCGAAGAACTACGGCCGCGAAGAGCACTTCGAGCATGGCGAGCGCTACGCGCGGGCGGGTGAATTCGTCGACGTCGTCCAGGGGCTGTGGGACAGCTACGAGGACGACGCCTTCCCGCGCGACAAGGCCGCCGGCGTCTTCCTCGACAAGACCAAACAGCACGCCCTGAACCACAAGGGCAGGTTCTTCTCCGTCGCCGGTCCGCTGGCGCTGAGCCGTTCGCCGCAGGGCCAGCCGGTGATCTTCCAGGCCGGCGTCAGCGGCGCGGGCCGGGACCTCGGCGCGCAGATCGCCGAGGGCGTGTTCGCCGGCGTCGAGACGTTCGAGGAAGCCGTCGAATACTATGCCGACCTGAAGGCCCGCGCCGCCGCGCTGGGTCGCGACCCGGACCACATCAGCGTCCTGCCGGGCCTGGCCCCGATCATCGCCGACACCGACGAGGAAGCCCAGGCCCTGGCCGAAGCGCTCGCGGGCGGCCGCGAGATCGACAAGTCGCTGGTCGAACTGGGCCGGGCGTTCAATTACCACGACTTCCGCAAGTACCCGATCGACGGGCCTTTCCCGGACGTCAGCAACCTCAGCCTCAACAGCTACAAGGGACGCGCCGAGCGGATCGTCCGGATCGCACAGGAAGAAAAGCTGACGCTGCGCCAGACCGCCGAACGGTTCGGACGCTGGCGTTCGGATTTCGTCGGCTCGCCCCAGACCATCGCCGACGAGATCGAGCGCTGGTTCGTCGGCAAGGCGGTGGACGGCTTTATCCTGCGCGTCGACAGGCCGGGCGTCTTCGCCAAGTTCCGCGAGACGGTGGTGCCGCTGCTGCAGGCCAAGGGCCTGTTCCGCACCGAGTACGAGCACGACACGCTGCGCGGGCACCTTGGGCTTCCCGTGCCGGAGCATCGGTGGAGCGCTCAGCGGATCGCCGCGGAGTGATCGAGGGGTCTTTGGACGAGCCCTGGAGCGGCTCGTCTACAGGCAGGCGTCGCGGACGATCGTGGCGTCGAAGGTGTCGGGCTGGGGCACGGTCCAGGCCGCTTCGGTGAAGCCCAAGGCCTGGGCCGAGCCTTCCAGGTTGTTGTCGCTGTGGCGGTAGGTCTTGAGCCTGCGGAACAGCTGCCGGGCGCAGTCGACTTCCTCGACCAGCTTTTCCGAACGATAGGGCGCCAGCGCGACTCCGTCGGCGGCGTCGGTCTGCACGGCGCTGTACTCGTTGCGGATCCAGACCTGCGGATAGGGCGATCCGGGCGGCGCGGCGGCGGTCTTGGCGAACACCAGGATCGAGCGGTCCTCGACGCCGCCGATGAACGGCCAGTCCTTGGGCTGGATCTTCTCGGCCCATAGCGGCATCCGCTGGGTCGCCTGTTTCTCGGGGGAGACCGTCACCGAGTCGACGGGGGAGGGCGCGTCCTGGATCGGGGCCGTCTGCAGCATCAGGATCAAACCGAACATGACCGCCTCCAGATGAGCCGCGATGGCGTTGTCAGATGGCGACGCGCTTGGCGATGGCGCTGCGTCTCGCGCCGGTTTCCTGCTTGGCCCGTTCCACGGCCTCGGTCTCGGTGGCGTGCAGCAGGTGGTCGATGACGCGTTCCAGGTGGTCGCGCATGGCCTGGCGGGCGGCGGCGGGGTCGTGGGCCTTCAGGGCCTCGAACACCCGGCGGTGCTCGACGATGCGGGGCTCCAGCCCCATGCCGCGGGCGCGGGTCAGGATGTTGCGGGCCAGGGCCGAGCGGTTGCGCCAGTCCCACAGGTTCTCGATCGTGGCGATGATCGCGCCGTTCCCGGAGGCGCGGGCGATGACCATGTGGAACTCGCGGTCGGCGTCCTCGCCCTGGATCTCCTCCTCGCGGGCCATGCGCTCCATCAGCGCCTCGAGTTCCTGGATCTGGTCGTCGGTGATGGCGGTGGCGGCCAGGGCGGCGGCTTCGCCCTCGAACAGGCGGCGGGCCTCGATCAGCTCGAACGCCCCGATCTCGAACGCGGGCTCGGCGCTGGCCGGGGTGACCGGACGGACGTCGCCGGTGACATAGATGCCCAGGCCGTGACGGGCCTCGATCATGCCCAGCATTTCCAGGGCGATCATCGCCTCGCGCAGGGTGGGGCGGCTGACGCCGAACTGCTCGGCCAGCTCGCGTTCCGTGGGCAGGCGGTCGCCAAGCTTGTACTGGCCGCCCTCGATGGCCTCGGCGATCGAGTCGGCGATGCGGCGGTAGAGCTTGACGTTCTCGGCCATGTGCTTTCGTCAGTTTTCCGGCGGCGGGGCCGCCCTCAGGACTCGCGATAGCATAGCCGACTTGGCTGGTGGGGCCAATTTTGCCTCCAAGAGGTCAAACCTTTCGATTTGACCTCCCGCGAGACGGATCACCAGTCGTGCATCGAGCCGTCCTCGCGGCGGGCGATGGGCAGGTAGGCGCGCTTGTAGGGGTGCTTGGCGGCTTCAGCCTCGTCGATATCGACACCCAGGCCGATCGTCTCGCCCGGGTGGAGCATGCCGTCGTTGAACGTGTAGGCGTGCGGGAAGACCGCGTCGGTCGCCTCGGTGTGGCGCATGTATTCCTGGATGCCGAAATTGGGGATCGACATGTCGAAGTGCAGGGCCGCGGCCATGCAGATCGGCGACAGGTCGGTCGCGCCGTGGCAGCCGGTGCGCACGTGGTGCAGGTCGGCGAAGCTGGCGATCTTGCGCAGGTGGGTGACGCCCCCGGCGTGGACAATTGTCGCGCGGATATAGTCGATCAGCTGTTCCTCGATCAGCTGCTTGCAGTCCCAGATCGAGTTGAAGATCTCGCCCACGGCCAGGGGCGTTGTGGTGTGCTGGCGGATGATGCGGAAGCTGGCCTGGTTCTCGGCGGGGACGGCGTCCTCCATCCAGAACGGGCGATAGGGCTCCAGGTCCTTGCCCAGGCGGCCGGCCTCGATCGGCGTCAGGCGGTGGTGGACGTCGTGCAGCAGGTGCAGGTCCCAGCCCAGCTTGTCGCGCGCGGCCTCGAACAGGCCCGGGGCGCTGCGCAGGTATTTCTCGGTCGACCACAGGCTTTCGGTCGGCAGGTCGCCGTCGGCGGGTTCGTAGAAGAACTTGTCCTTGGAGACGCCGTAGACGCCCTTCAGCCCGGGCACGCCCGACTGCAGGCGGATGGCCTTGTAGCCCTTCTCGGCATAGGCCTGGGCGTTGTCGAGGGTCTCCTCGATCGTTGCGCCGTTGGCGTGGCCGTAGACCATCACGCCGGTGCGGCAGGCGCCGCCCAGCAACTGGTACAACGGCAGGCCGGCGATCTTGGCCTTGATGTCCCACAGGGCCATGTCGACGGCGGCGATGGCGGCCATGGTCACGGGACCGCGACGCCAGTAGGCGCCCTTGTACAGGTACTGCCAGATGTCCTCGATCTGATGGGCGTCGCGCCCGATCAGGCAGGGGATGACGTGATCGGTCAGATAGCTGGCGACGGCCAGCTCGCGGCCGTTCAGCGTGGCGTCGCCGACGCCGTGGACGCCGTCGCTGGTCTCGATCTTCAGGGTGACGAAGTTACGCCCTGGGCACGTGACGATGACTCTGGCGGCGGTGATCTTTGGCATGTGACGCTTTCGTTGACCCGATCGGCAAAAATCGGATGGTAGCGGTATCGGTCTAAATCAGGCGGCGCGGTTGTCAACCTATTGGTCTGACCACTGGTGTCACGGTGTCTCGACCTTTGCCCAAGGTAGCGGTATCACAGGATCAAGACCGTCGCGCCCCCTCGCGTCGCACGGCATGCTGTCGCCAGGGAGAAAACATGCGTCTTGTGTCCTTCGTACGTGGGGTCTGCCTAGCGGCGGGCCTGTTCTCGGCGTCCCTGAGCGCCTCGGCGGCTCATGCCGAAGACGGCTATGACCTATGGCTGCGCTATCGGCCGTTGCCGGCGGCCCAGCGTCCCGCGGTCCGGGCGATCGCGCCCAGCGCCGACACCCCCACGCTGAAGAACGCGCGCGCTGAATTGCAGCGCGGGTTGGACGGCCTGGTCGGCGGCGCGCCGTCCTCGGACGGCCCCTCGATTCTGCTCGGCACCCCCGCCGGCTCGCCCGCCGTCGCCGCCCTGAACCTGCCGCTGAAGGGCGCGGGCGAGGAGGGCTACCTGATCCGAACGGTGGGCAAGACCACGGTCATCGCCGCCAACAGCGACGTCGGCGTGCTGTACGGCGTCTTCGCCTATCTGCGCCTTATCCAGACGGGGCAGGGCGTCGACAAGCTGGACGTCCTGTCGGCCCCCAAGGTCAATCACCGCCTGCTGAACCACTGGGACAACCTGGATGGCCATGTCGAGCGCGGCTACGCCGGCGCCTCGCTGTGGGACTGGTGGAAGCTGCCGGACTACAAGGATCCCCGCTACGTCGACTACGCCCGCGCCAACGCCTCGATCGGCATCAACGGCACGGTGCTGAACAACGTCAACGCCAAGGCCGACAGCCTGACAGCGCCCTATATCGCCAAGGCCGGCGCCCTGGCCGACGTGTTCCGCCCCTACGGCATCAAGGTCTATCTGTCGGCCCGGTTCTCGGCCCCGATCGAGATCGGCGGCCTGAAGACCGCCGATCCGCTGGACCCGGGCGTGCGCGCCTTCTGGAAGGCCAAGGCCGACGAGATCTACCAGGTCATCCCCGACTTCGGCGGCTTCCTGGTGAAGGCCAATTCGGAAGGCCAGCCCGGCCCGCAGGACTACGGCCGCACCCATGTCGACGGGGCCAACATGCTGGCCGACGCCGTTGGGCCGCACGGCGGCATCGTGATGTGGCGGGCCTTCGTCTATTCGCACGAACAGCCGGACGACCGCGCCAAGCAAGGCTACAGCGAGTTCAAGCCGTTCGACGGCCAGTTCCGCGACAACGTCATCGTCCAGGTCAAGAACGGGGCGATCGACTTCCAGCCCCGCGAGCCGTTCCACCCGCTGTTCGGCGCCATGCCCAAGACCAACCTCGGCATGGAGTTCCAGATCACCAAGGAATACCTCGGCTTCGCCACCCACCTGGTCTATCTGGGCCCGCTCTTCGAGGAGACCCTGAAGTCGGACACCTACGCCCACGGCGCGGGCTCCACCGTGGCCAAGGTGGTGGACGGCGGGCTGGACAATCGCCCCCTCACCCTGATGGCCGGGGTTTCGAACATCGGCCGCGACCGCAACTGGTCGGGCTCGCAGTTCGACCAGGCCAACTGGTACGTCTTCGGCCGCCTGGCCTGGGATCCCGAAGCCTCGACCAAGGACATCGCCGCCGACTGGGCGAAGATGACCTTCTCGACCGATCCGCGCTTCGTCGCGCCGACCGTGGACATGATGATGGGTTCGCGCGAGGCGGCGGTCGATTACATGACCCCGCTGGGTCTGCACCACCAGATGGGCCGCAGTCACCACTACGGTCCGGGTCCCTGGGTGACGGGCGGGCCGCGCGCTGACTGGACCAGCGTCTACTACGCCAAGGCCGGCAAGGACGGGATCGGCTTCGACCGCACCGCCACGGGCAGCAACGCCACCGCTCAGTACGCCCCGGTCGTCGCCAAGCGCTTCTCGGACCTGAAGACCGTCGACGAGAAGGAACTGCTGTGGTTCCACCACCTGCCGTGGACCTACAAGCTGAAGTCCGGCCAGACCCTGTGGGACGGCATGGTCACCCACTATTCGCGCGGCGTCGCCACGGTGGACGGCATGGGCAAGACTTGGGCGGGCCTGGCCCCCTATGTCGACCCCGAGCGCCATGCCCAGGTCGCCGACTTCCTGGCCATCCAGCGCAACGAGGCCCAGTGGTGGCGTGACGCCTCTATCGCCTACTTCCAGACCTTCTCCGGCCTGCCGCTGCCGGCCGGCGAAGAGGCTCCGGCCCATTCGCTGGACTACTACGAAGGCCTGAGCTTCCCCTACGCGCCTGGCGGCGGCTAACGCGTCACGACCAGGTCACCGGGCACGCCGGGGTGGGGGGAATGGTCCCCATCACCGGCGGGTCGGGGAAGTACTGGGTCTGAACCTGGACGTACTCGGCCGCCGCCTGGCCGAACAGCATCATGATCAGCTGCAGGGACTCGTCGAGCCCTGACGAGATGCCGCCGCCGGTCAGCCGGTTGCCCGACACCACGAAGCGCGGATTGCTGGTGTCGACGTCGATTTCGCAAAAGCTCTGCAGGCAGGCGATGAACGCCCAATGCGTCGTGGCCTTGTGCCCATCCAGCAGGCCCGCCTGGGCCAGCAACAGCGCGCCCTCGCACACCGAGCATACCCATGTCGCGTCCTCGGCCACCTGGCGCAGATAGGCCAGGTAGGGCGAGCAGGGATCGCTCATGATCTGGCCCAGCACCTTGGGATCGCCGCCGGGCGCCCACAGCACGTCCAGGGCCGGAACCTCCGCGAAGCTGGCGTGGGCCTCGAAGCGGATGCCGTTCATCGCCGTCACCGGACCGCCGTCCTCGGAAAGGATCAGGGTCTCGAGCGGCTGGTTCTTGCCGGCCCAGTAGAACATCTCGGCCGGACCGGTGGCGTCCAGCAGGTCGACCCCCTCGTAGACGGGTATGCCCAGCCTCATCTCGCCCCTCCCTTGTTCTTCTATCAGAAAGCAACCTTGACGCGTCTTATCGTGGTTGGTCAATCCACGATGGTGGTCAGGTGGCGGGCATAGAAAAACGGCGTGTCCGAAGACACGCCGTTGGGGAAACGCGAAGGAAGGTGGTTTCGCGTCAGGTCTTAGAACTGGCCGCGGATGCCGATCAGATAGGTGGCGCCCGGGCCGTAGAGGGTGAAGGCGGCGTTGTCGTACTGGAAGGTCTGACGCTGCTTTTCCTTGGTGATGTTGATCCGCATGATCTTGAGCGCGGAGCGCCAACGGGAACGGACAGCGTTTGCGCCGTCCGTTCCCGTCTCGCGTCTAGAAGGTGGCCCGCATGCCCACGAGGACCTGACGGCCGGGCTTGTAGTAGGTGAAGGTGGCGTTGTCGTACTGGAAGTGCGAGCGCAGCTTTTCGTTGGTGATGTTGGTCACGTTGAAGGTCAGCTGCGGCACATTGCCCAGGCCGAAGATCTTCTCCAGGTCGAAGCTGGAGGAGAAGTCGGTCTGCTTGTAGTCGTCGGCGAACAGCGCCGCGGCGGTGACGCCGTTCTGGTTGGCGCCGCTGGACTGCGAGCCCTTCCGGTAGACCTGGCTCAGACGCAG
>NZ_JBFTOB010000028.1:0-82791 GCF_056397765.1 Caulobacter sp. 05L422
GCCTCCGCCGTCGTCGGCTCGGCCGCCAGACCCAGCGAACCGGCCGCCTCCACGATCTGCACCGGACCGCTGGAGCGCATCTCGAACCGCGTGCGCAGCACCTCGTGGCGCGACACGATCTCGTCCAGCGCCCTCGACAGCGCCACAACRTCCAGCTCCCCGCTCAAMCGCACCGCCACCGGCACGTTGTACGCCCCGCCAACATCACCCAGATGCTCGATGAACCACAGGCGTTCTTGGGGCGCGGACAGCGGCGCCGCACGCTCACGCGGCAGGGCCTCCAGCGCGACATCCAGATCCGCGGCCACGGCCTGGAGGATCGCGCAGAAGTGGCGAACGAACCGCGCGATGGTCGCCGGATCAAATAGCGCCTTGAGATAGTTGAGCGACGCCGAAAGACCTTCGTCGGTCTCGCGCAGGACCAACGACAGATCGTAGAGATGGACCGCGATCCCCGAAGTCCCGAACTGCGAGACCTTCAACTGGTCCGCGTCCGCGAAGCGCTTGCGGGCGTTGGGCATCAGGGTGATGCAGACGTTGAACAGCGCGCCGGAATCGCGACGCCGCCCACGCAGCTCGCGCCCGAGAAGGGCCAAGGGCACGTCCTGGTTTTCGAGACCTTCGAGCGCGACCCGCCGCGTGTCGGCCAGGAGCTCCGCGAACGTGCGCTTCCCGTCCAGGCGCATGGGCAGCATGACCATGTTCGCCAGGAGGCCGAACAAGCCCTCCAGTTCCTGACGATTGCGTCCCGCCACCGGCGTGCCCAACACGAAGGCCGACTGGCCGCTTTCGCGCTGGAGCATCACGGAGAACGCCGCGGTCATCAGCATGAAGGTCGTGCAGCCCGCGCGTTCCGCCTGGCGAGCGAGCGCCACCGACAGCGCCGCGGGGATACGGAAAGCATGTTCGACGCCTTCGAAGGCGCCTTCAGCTGGCCGGGGGCGATCCAGCGGCAGGTTCAAGCTGGGCGGGACCTGTTCGAGCGCGGTCCGCCAGTAGGCGATCTGTCCCGCCGCAGCGCGCCCTTCCAGCCACCGACGCTGCCATCTGGCGAAGTCCGAATAGCCCACGGGCAAGGCCGCCAGGACCGGCGGCGCCCCCGTGAGCGCCTGCCCATAGGCCTGCAGAAAGTCCGAGGCCAAGACGCCCATCGACCAGACATCGGAGACCAGGTGATGCGCGACCAGCAGTAGGAAGCTGTCATTCCCGAAGGTGTAGAGTTCGGCTCGGAAACAAGGCTGACGCGCGATGTCGAACGGCTCGGCGGCGCGGCGGGTGAGAAAGGCGCGAAGCTCTTCTTCGTCGCCCGCCTCGACCGTTTCAGGCCCCTTGATCGCCAGGGTTTCCGGCGGCGCCAGCCAGGGGGCGGCTTGGTCGCCGACCTTTGGCGCGACCAACCGCAGTTGTTCGTGCCGTTCCACCATCAGCGCGAAGGCCGCCTCGAGCGCCTCCAGTTTCGCCCCGCCGGCGAACCGCAGCACCAGCGGAATGTTGAAGCCATTGGCGCGCTCGTCGTACTGGGTCAGGAACCAGAGGTGCTCCTGATCGAGCGACAGGATCGTCTCCGCGTCGCCCGAGACCTCGATCGTCTGGAGCCGTTCCTCCTCGCGCAGATATTCGATGATCCCGTCGCGGCCGGCGCGGATTTCGTCGCGCTCCTGCCCGGAGAGTTCTGAGATCGCTCCGCGAAGGCTGATCGATTCATCCGCCAGACCGACGAAGATATTGCGGCGGCGCAGGTCCTGAATGAGCTGATGCGCCCCCTTGACGGACGGGCTCATAGCAGAAGCTCGTCGCTGCTATAGGCGGCCAGGCGGCGCGATTGTTCCAAGACCGTGGGATGCTCGAAGAACAGCATCGCCGAGAGGTTTGGCGCGACCGTCGCCCGCAAATGGTTCACGGCGGTCATCACGTCCAAAGATCGTGCGCCCAGATCGAAAATACTCTTTTCGAGACCCACCTCATCCAAGACGAGTATCTTCGACCACATATAGGACAAGGCGGTCGCGATATCAGACTCACTCATCTGCACCAGTCACCTCGTGCACGCATGATTAATGTGTTGGCAAAAATATACTCGAAGCGATCTATGATTTTAGAATGCAATATTTCTGGGATATACTTTACCAGGATATATATTTTTATTTCTAGCCCTCAGAAATAAGGGAAACTTATTGAACAATGATATCGACTTTATCAAATAAGAGTTCAGTATTTACTTTATATTTGGCTAAAAGCGAATTTCACGACCCCGCGTACTGCGCGTCGGCCAGGCTCTCCTAAGGAACGCCAATATAAAACTAGCCTTTCACGCAATTGCAACCTTGACAAGAGCCTTTTCGAACTCACCCATAGCGATAACGACGCTGGGCGACGAGCGCGCCGAACCGGCGCCGCACGACACGTCATCAGCGATGGATCAACGCAACTCAAAACCGGCGGGAAGCTGAACATGTGGGACGATGAAGTCGCCATTTTCGAAGTCGTTCGCAGCGATGAGGGCCAGTACTCCATCTGGCCGCAGGACATGCCGAGGCCCCCAGGGTGGACGCTCGCCGGCAAGGCTGGGCGCAAGGCCGAATGCCTGGCCCACATCGACGAGGTCTGGGTCGACATGCGGCCGGCCAGCCTCATCGGCGCCACGGGCTGACTCCTTAAACATCAGGCGAACGATCATGACGATCCTGGCCGGCGCGAGCACGGCGTTCAGCATGGGCGTCCAGCGCGCGGCTCACCAACGCGTCGACCCCGCCCCTCACATCCTTGACGGGGATGCCGACTGGGCCTTGCTGTCCCATGACGAACAAGCCCTGATCATCGAAAGGCCCGGCCTTTTCGAAAACTCGGTGGCGCGCGGGCTTCGCGCCCGGGTTCTGGTTCGGCAGCGCTACGCGGAAAGAGCGTTGGCCGAGTTCGCGCGGGACGGAGCAATCCAGTATGTGATCCTTGGGGCCGGGATGGACAGTTTCTCCCTGCGTCAGCCGCCCTGGGCCGGAGGGCTGCGGATTTTCGAGGTGGATCGACGCGAAGAGCAGACCCGCAAGCGTCAAAGGCTCGCCGACGCCGGCTTGCCCGCCGCCGCGAACCTTCACTTCATCGCTGTCGACCTTGATAACGAGCCCCTTCTGGAACGCCTGCTGGAAGGCGGGCTGGATCCGCGCGTTCCAACCTTCTTCAGTTGCCTGGGGGTGCTGGTCTATCTCTCGCCGGCGGGGGTCGAGCAGGTGCTGAGGCTGCCGCTCGCGATGGGATCGCCATCGGAAATGGTGTTCACCATCGCGACGCCCGGCGCCCGGAGCGCGGACCGGCTAATCGCCCGGTACGCCGCGGCCGCCGGCGAGCCCTGGCGCAACCTGATGGATCCGGTCGAGACCACGGCGCGCCTTCAAGACATCGGCTACCGCGCCGTCGTCTGCGCCGAGGGCGCCGAACTGGCCCAAGGCCTGCCCGAAAACACCGCCCGGCGCGTCATCGACGACAGCGCCCGCCTTTTCCGGATCAGCACATGACCTCGAACCTCGCCCCAGACGATCTGACGACACTGGCCGAACAGATCGACGACATCTCGGACGAAGACCAGCTCAACGCGGCGATCGTCACCGCCGAGCAACGCCTGGCTGTCGCCCCCGGTGATCAGCGGGCCCTATGGATCGTGGGCCTGGCCAACCACAATCTCGCTGTCGACGGGCCGCGCGGCCTTGCGGCCAAGGCCGAGGCCAGCTTGCTGAAATTGCTGACGCTGGACCCGGCCAACGCCTTGGCGCTGGCCTATCTCGGCAACGCGGTGATCATGGTGGCGCGCGACTCCCGCAACCTGATGACCAAGGCCTCGACCGTCCAAAAGGGACTGGAAAAGCTCGACCAGGCCGTCAAGCTCTCCCCGGACGATTTGCACATTCGCCTGTTGCGGGCGGGATCGGGCAAGCGGCTTCCAAAGCTCTTCGGGCGCAAGTCGGTCGCGCGGGACGACCTCGCCCACGCCATAACCTTGATCGAGAACCACACCCCTCCCCGCGCCGTCCTCCTGGCCGAAACCTGCTATGATCTGGCGATGCTGATGGAGGGGCGAGCGACGGACGGCGACCGGCGCGCCCTGCTGGCGCGCGCCGCCGACGCCGCGCCGCAATCCGCTGCGGCCGAACGGGCTCGCGAGGCGCTGGCCGCGGCCTGACGTCCGCGCGCGACCGGGTCACGCGCGGGCCGATCCCGTCAAGCGGGCTCGGCGGCGACGAGTTCGGTCATCAGCCGAAGCAGCAGGCGAGGCGCCGCGCGTTCGGGCACCCTGGCTTCGATCACCCGCAGCTGCGTGGCCGACGCCGCCGAGGCCAGAGCGGCCTTCAGGCTCGCGACGTCCTCGCATCGGCAATAGTCGAGCCCGAAGGCGCGGGCCACATGCTCGAACTTTATGGCGGCTGGATTGCGGATCAGGCGCTCATAGTCGGGCACCGTGCGCACCGGCAGCGTGTCGAACAAGCCCGCGCCCTGGTTATTGATAATCACCATGGCGCCAGGGAACGGCGCGTGGAGACAGGCCTCCAGGGCCGAAATGTCGTGGATCGCCGCCAAGTCGCCGATCAGCAGAAGCCCAGGCCGCTGCTCGCCCGCCAACTCGCCCAGAAAGGCGCCGATCGTTCCGTCGATCCCGGACACCCCTCGGTTCAGATAGACCCGGCGACCATCGCCACTCGTCGGCAGCAACAGGTTCGCCAACCGCAAGGTCAGAGAATTGGCCAGGTGCAGGACGTCGAACCCAGGCGCCGCGAGCGCGGCCTGGACCGCCGAGATCTCGCTCCATGGAAAGTCGGGCATGATCCGGGTCAATCGCGATCGGCAGACCCGGGCCGCCGTCTCCCAGCATTGTTTCCAGTCGGCGCGCCCCGGCGGCAGTTCGCGCACCAGGGCCTCGAAGTCGTCCGGGCTGGGGGCGACGACCTGAACGAAGTGCTCGGCCAGGAAATCACCCGGCACGGGCCGGGCGTTAATCCGCACCACTCGCTCGGCGTTGTCGGAAAGATAGCGCTGCAGCGAGGCCGACACCGGGGCCGAGCCAAGCCGAACGACAATGTCGGGCTTGGTTTTCAACACCTCCGGACGCGACACGATGAAATCGGCCTCGGCGATCGCGCCCTCGAAGCCCGCGCCGCGCAAGGCCCCTGGGGCGTCGCACAACAAGGGATAGCCCGTCGCTTTGACCAGGGCGCCAATTTGCTCGACCTCCACCCCGTGGCTGTCCGGCCCGGCGACGATCAGACCGTTGACCCGCGCGCCCAGGCCCCAGGCGCGCAGGGCGGCCAGCGCGCGCTCGTTACGGCCGTGGCGCGCGCTTCTCGCCTTCGGCGGAGATGGTCGCTCATCGACAGCGCCGCCGTTCCAGCCATGGACGCCGTCGACGGAGGACGTCTTGCCCTCCAGCGGAATGTTGATCTGGACGGGCCCCTGGTCGGGTCCGACATCAAGGTGCTGCGCCAGCCGCGCCACCGCCTCCTTGCAATCGGCGACAGCGGCGGCCTCGACGGTCGGCGTCTCGAGATCCAAGGACGAAACGACCACGGGTTCGCAGAATTCGAGCTGTGGCGTCGTCTGGGGCAAGCCCAGCCCACGCGCCGCACGGGGGCGGTCGCAGGACAGCAGCAGCAGCGGCAGCCCCAAGGCGTAGGCCTCGCACAGCGCCGGCACAACATTGGCCACCGCGCTGCCCGACGTTACGCAGATGGCGACGGGGCGCCCCAGGCTGCGCGCCATCCCCAACGCGAAGAAGGCCGCGCTTCTTTCGTCGGTTTGCACGAACAGGCGGAAGCGGCCGCCTTCGGCGAGCGCCGAAACCATCGCCGCGGAGCGCGCGCCAGGGCAGACAACCGCGTCGGTGACGCCAAGCCCCCAGAGCGCGTCGGCGATCGCGCGACACCAGACCGTGTTGACGTGCATTTCTGGGGCCTCCAGGAACGACTGAGTTGGCGTTAGAGGAACTGGGAAATCGTGGCGGAGAGCGGCGGCAGGTGATCCTGCCAACGCGCGGCCCGCTGGGGGATTTCGAAATCAGGTCGTCGACGGCGCACTTCCTCGACGAACGCCATCCCCATCTCACCCATGGCTCGCAGCTCGCGCCCAACCGTGCGACGGCATGAGGCGGCCACCACGTCTGGATCGATCTGGCGGGCGGTCTGGATGATGCGGTCGGAGAGTTCGGGATCGCTGGCGTTGATGAGACGGTCCCCGCCGCCGGCGTCGGTGAGCAGGTAGCGGATGCGCTCATCGGTCGCCACGCCGATCGCGGGGGTCAAGGCTGGGAAAGTGCCCACCAGGGCGTGAAAGCGCGAGCTGATCAGCAGGGACGCGCGCCGCAACAGCGCCACCACATCGCCGACACGATGCTCCTGGCCGACGACGATGGGCGGCGCGCGCCCAAGTGACTGGGCCAGATCCCGGCAAACCCGTCGATCCACCGGCTCCATGGCCACAAGAACGGGAAACGCTTGCTGTTCGTCGATGATGACGTCGATCGCCGCGGCCAGGCCGTCGACATAGCGGCTGTAGGCGTTGCGGATGTCGTCGGAATCCGCATGGAAGAATATCGAGCCGTAGCAGAGATCGACGTTCGCGCCGGTCCGCTGCATGTTCAGCGCCATGGCCGGATCGGCGCGCACCGGCCACCAGAAGGGGTTGGTGGGACAGACCACCAGCACGCGCGCGCGACCATCCCAGCCAAGATCGCGCAACATGTCCTCCGCGACCGCCGGCTCGGCCGCGTCGAACGTCCAGGCGGTGTCGGCGCCCGGCCGGCCGTCCAGCCCCATGGCCGTCGCGCAGACCTGGGAAGCGGCCGTACGGCAGAAGATGGGAGCGCCGGCCGCCTGTTCGACCACGAAATCCTGCAAGGCCGGGATCATCGCCCCGACCTCCGCCCCGTAGCCCACCGCCAGCTTGCCCGATGAGACCGCCCGCCCGAGCGCGGCGGCCATGACCGCCGAAAGCACGTTGGAGAAATGGGATTTGAACATCGAACCTTCGCAGGCGATCACGCCGTCGTAGGCGTCGACCGCCCGGGCCACGGCGTCCGGCACATAGCCCTCGAACAGCACCGGCTTCACATCTTTCAGGACATCGGCCGGGAATTGCGGCGAAATCGCCAGGGCGCCGAACGACACGCGATCCCCGCCCAGCAGGTGGCGCATTTGCCTGACCAGCTCGTTGCAGCGCATGTCGGAACCGACGTTGCCGGCGCCGAGATAGCCCGCCAGCAGAAGGCTCATTCGATCCGAATTTCGACCGGCCGCCGGCTCCGCGCCAACCCCCGACGCCGGCTCGCGCACAGCGTTCCGAAGATGCTTCACCAGTATCGCGTCTGGATCCTTGGCAACCGCGAACTCGATCAATCGCCTATCAAGCACCGGATTTCCCCCCGCTTCACAATCTTGGCCGACGAGCGTTGACAACCCACGGTTATTTTGCCCATCCTATCAACCGTGACAAGAGGCTCGCTTTTGCCACCAGCAATAGCAACAAAAAAATAGGTGCAATTTCCGAACGAAATTGGAATTGCCATAATATACGAATATAAAAATATTATATACTCATACCAAATCGACCATTGACGATAAACTATCTACGGATATGAAAAATATATTTAGCGACGGAAATTATCTGACCTTTCGGCCCGCGATATAAGTTACATCTAAATATAAACCAAAATCGCGGCGCCACATGAACCGAATATGAATTCGAGTTGCAGATATTATTTCGAATTATTCCATAGTAGCGACATTTTTTAAATATAAATGCGGCCTGAAGGACATTTTATACTGATTTTTTGAGCGTCGGTATCCGTCGCTCGTTCATTCAAAACAAATCAGACTTAGCGCCATAAGCCGCAATTTCTGCCCTGTATAAAATCTTTCAGCGACAATATTTGGTCGCTTGACTTACAACAAAGCCTGGAGAATTCCATGCAACTCGCCGATATGGCGAATGTTCGGGCTGCGACGTGAGCGTCGCGAGCGGCGATATAGTCGCCAACGCCATTCGCATCGACGCACTGAACGTCGTCACCAAGGAATTTACCTTGGACGTCGCCGATTGGAGCGCTGCGCCGGGAGCTTGCGTGGCGATAATCGGCCCCAACGGCGCGGGCAAGAGCACCTTGCTGGAAACGCTGCTGGGACTACGAAAGGTAGAGCGGCTCGAAGGGAGCATGCTCGGCGTCGAGCTGCGGCGGTGGCGCAACCACCCCGAGCTCCGGCAGAAGCTGGGCGTGCTGCTTCAGCGCACCCAACTCCCCTACGGACTTAGGGTTCAAGACGTCGTCAAGCTGCACGAGGGCCTGTACCGACGCACCTCCAGGGACATTCAGGAAAGCCTCGGGATCAACGAACTCGGGAAGAAGCGCTACGACCAGCTGTCCTCAGGCCAGATGCAGCGGACCGAGCTTTTCATGGCTCTCGCGCATGAACCGGACCTGCTGTTCATGGACGAGCCGCTGAACGCGCTGGATCATCGCTACGCCGCCTCGGTCTGCGAAGTGGTGGCCCAAATGCGCAACACGACGGTGATGATGGCCAGCCACCGGGCCAGCGAGCTCGCGTTGGCCGACGTGGCGCTCTGGGTGCAAGGCGGGCGCGTCCTGGCCGCCAAGCACCCGGACACCTTGCGCCAGGAACTGCTCGGCGACTTCCGCCTCAACGTCGTCTTCGAGTCCGATGAAACGGCTCAGCAGTTCAGCACCCGGCTGAAGGCCGCCACCACCCCTCGCTACCTCAAGGTCGTGAACGCTAGGGAGCTCAGGGTTTTCGGGGACGAAGCGCTCGTGCGCCTGGCCAGGGATCTCGTGCAGGACGTGTCGACCGCGAAGCTCGAATTTGGACGCACCGACCTTTCCGATCTCCTCTATCGCTGCGCGCAGGTGGCTCCCAATGCTTAAGGTCTTCTGGATTCTCACGGATGCGGAACTGCGGGCGCTGATCCGAGCGCGGGTGTCGCTGTTCTGGATCTTCATCTTCCCGATCATCTTCCTGGGAATGATGATGTTCTCATACAACGGCGGCGGCGCCATGGCGGGCCGCGCGGTCGTCGAGATCGTCGATCACGACAAGACGCCCGCGAGCGCTCGCTATATCGACACGCTCACCCGAACGTTCCGGACCAGCGACACCGTGCGCGCCGACGTGCAACTGGTGGCCGCCGACAGCAAGCGACACGAGGGCGCGGTTCGGCTGATCCTGCCAAAGGGCCTGGGAGCGGCGATCGCCGATGACGGCCAGGCCGTGATTCAGGCCAGCTACGGCGCCGCCGGTAATATCTCCACTCAAGTGGCCGCGCGGATGCTGGACCCCATAACGACCCGCTTCAACGCGGATCTGTCCAACATGCCCATGCCGCTCAAGGTCGAGCTGGCCAGGGCCAACGTCAAATCTCCGATCAACTTCGCGCAGTACCTGCTGACCGGGGTCCTGATCATGTCGATGATGTCCGCCGGCATGAACGCCACCGCGGTGACCATCGCCGACCATCGCGAACGCAATACCTTCAAGCTGATGTCCTGCCTGCCGCTGAGCCCGAGCGCCTACATCGGCGCGATCCTGGCCTCGCGCGTGATCATCCTCATCTCGGCGGCCGCCTTCCTGGTGGTCTGCGCCCGGCTCGTGTTCGGCATTACCGTGGATCTCGTACCCATACGCCTGCTGAACGCCACGGTGATCCTCGTGGTCGGCAACCTGATGCTGTTGTCCATGGGCCTGGCGCTGTCATCGCGGATGTCCTCGGTGACCACGGCCGTCTTTGTCTGCAACATCGTCTACCTGGTGCTGCTGTTCTTCAGCGACTTGACGATGCCGCTGAGCGCCCTGCCGGGAAATATCCGCAACATCCTCCAGGAGATGCCGACCGCGCATTTCGTCGCGGCGCTGCGCGCCACCCTCATCCAGGGATCAAGTCTGTCGGATCAACTTCCTCAGATCCTGATCATGCTGGCCTGGGGCGCCGGGTTCCTGGCCATCGCGCGCTCGGCTTTCCACTGGCACCGCGTCTAAACCCTTAGCCTAACGAGGGACGTCATGATCGAGGAAACATCGCTCACCCCCCGGATGGGCATCGTCCTGAGCGGGCGCCGGGACGATCTCGACCAGATCAATCGCGAGGAGATCCGCGTCAAGCTGCGTGAGCACGGCGCCATCCTGATCCGGGGCCTAGACTTGACGGTCGCGGAGTTCGAGGAACTTTCGCAGGAGATCTCGCCTGAGTTCCTGGTCCATCACGACGTGGGCCGGATGTATGTCAGCGACGACGGAACCACCCAGACGGTGGTTCCCGGCAACGACAGTCTGCCGGCCCATGTGGAGCGCGGTTACGCCGCCCCCATTCCCGCGACCCTCTTCTTCTATTGCGATCAACCCGCTGAAGCCGACGGCGAGACCACGCTGTTCGACGGCTACGAGATCTTCGAGAACCTCAGTCCCGAGGCCCAGCGGTTCTTCTCCGAGAACAAGATGCGCTACCGGCTGCGCATTGGTCCCGAGCTGTGGCAGCGCACCCTGATGACCGACGACCATGCCGAGGCGCTCTACATCGTCGACGAGCAACTCGCCGATGTCCTTGATCCGTCCCGGGGCGAAAGCGCCACCTGCCGCGTGGACGGCGACACCCTGATCATGGATTTCGTCACCCCAGCGACCCGCTCCTCCCCCAGACGCGAAGGCCACGCCTTCGCGAACTCCAGCCTGACCTATCTGTACACCCGCGACATGCCCGCCGAGGGGCTGCTGGCCCTGGGCAACATGGATCTGCGCACCGAGGACGATCAGCCCTTCCCCATGGACATGCTCCGCGAGGCCTTGCGAGCGTCGAAGGCGGCGGAATACAAAATCAAATGGAACCGTGGCGACATGGTTTTCGTGGACAACCACACGGTGCTCCACGGAAGGGCCACCTTCACCGACCCGAAGCGCAGCATCTTCGTGCGCATCGGCTTTGAGCAGATGTGACGTGAGCCAGGCGACACGCCCGGCGACCGAACAGGTCCAGGTCTTCTACCTGTTCACAGGCGCCCCCGATCCGTTGCGCCTCGGGGCGCTTGAGGGTCTGCTGAACGACGGCGAGCGAGAGCGCGCCGGTCGTTTCCTCTACCCGCTTCACCGCTGGCAGTTCGTCGCCGCTCACGCCTTGCTGCAGAACAGGCTGCAGACCGCGACCGGACGTCAACGCTCTGAAATGACGTTCGGCCAGCACGGGCGCCCGCAGTTGTCGCCGCCCTTCGGCGCGCCCCCCTTGGAATTCAATCTGAGTCACACCGACGGCCTGGTGGCTGTCGCGGTGGCGTACGGCCAGGCCGTCGGCGTGGACGTCGAGGCGGTCAACCAGCGCACCTCGATCCACGATCTGGCGCAGCGGTTCTTTTCGCCGGATGAAGCGCGAATGATCGCCGCCGACCCACGAGAAGACCGCAGCCGGTTCTTCGCGGTCTGGACCGCCAAGGAAGCGATCCTCAAGGCGGTGGGCGTGGGTCTGCGCGCGCCCCTGGACAGCTTCTCGATAAGCCTCTCGCCGCCGCGCGCGCGATTTCACACCACCGACCTTCCCTCGGACGGCTGGAGCATGGAGCAGCGAACCTTCCCCGAGCACCGGATCAGCGTGGCCGTGCGCACCGAGGACGGAGGTCCGGCGCCGGCCATCTCCTTCATCGAGGTCGGGCTGGATGCGATCGACCCCAGCGCCCTGCCCGACCGGCGGCGCGCGGCCATTCTCAGCCTGGCGGATGCGGACCAATGATCGCCAACCTCGACGACATGAAGTCGGCCTACGATCTTGATCGCGGCCAGAGCGACGTCGATCTGGCCTCGGTCGACAAGGGAACCCCCGCGGGCGAACTGCTGCGCCGCTATTGGCATCCGATCCTCAAATCGGAAGACCTCGCCGAGCGCCCTGTTCCCGTGCGCGTGCTGGGCGAGGATCTGGTCGCCTTCCGCAGCGGCGAGGGCAAGGTCGGATTGTTTCACGCGCGGTGCGCCCATCGCGGCGCCGATCTGCGCTATGGCAAGGTTGAGGCCGACGGCCTGCGATGCTGCTACCACGGCTGGCTGTTCGACCCCGTGGGTCGCTGCCTCAGCCAGCCGTGCGAACCCGAGGACGGTCGCCTGCGTGGACGCATCCGCCAACCGGCTTATCCCGTCAGGGAGCTGTACGGCCTGGTGTTCGCGTACATGGGCCCGCTCGACGCCATGCCGCCGCTGCCGCGCTACGATGTGCTGGAGGACCTGCCCAAGGGCTACGTCCTGCGCGCCGACGACACCAGCATCGGCTCGGGCGGTCCACCGATCCTGCCGTGCAACTGGTTCCAGACGTTCGAAAACGTCATGGATCCGTACCACGTCTTCATCCTCCACAGCACGTTCAGCAAGGCCCAGTTCAACGATCTGCTGAGCGTGCGCCCGGAGATCGCCTTCGAGCAGACGGCCTACGGCGTAACCTCCACCCAGATCCGCGCCATGAACAACGGCAGCCGCCTGCACCGGGTGGTCGAGGCGTTGTTGCCCACCGTGCGCATCGCCTCGCATCCGTCATTCGTCATGCCGGGGCGGTGCAACAACGTCTCCTGGTACCTGCCCATCGACGAAACGCACACTCGCATCTTCACCGTGGTGAAGGTCCCGCGCTGGTTCCCCCACGTGAATTTCAACGCGCTGCCGATCTACGACGGCAAGAACTGGTTCGAGATGAGCGAGGCCGAACACCGGGCCTTCCCCGGCGACTATGAGGCGCAGGTCGGACAAGGCCCGGTGACGCTGCACTCCGAGGAGCATCTGGCCACAAGCGACCAGGGCGTCGCGCTGCTGAGGCGCCTGTTCCGGATCCAGGTGCGCAATCTGCGCGATGGACGGCCGATCGACCCCGCCGCCGGCGCTTCCGCGCCCTACGAAGTCATCGCCGGCCACTTCATACATGAGGCCCCGACGATCGAAACAGAATCCGTGAAAGAAAACTCAGAATAATCAATCCTTCCAGAGGTGATTATCCATTTCACCTTCAGCATAACTCTCAATTTTGAACGCATCTCAATTTCAAAATCACTCAAAATTCAACTCGGAACTGCTGGCCAAAATTTCAAGTCGCGAGAGCATTTCCCACGCAAGGCCCAGATCGTTTCCGACAGCCCAAACTGGATATGAGCCCCATGCCGGACGACGTCGCCATCGAACGCCTTGCGTCAGCCCAAGCGACGCCGGTCCCGAACGCGCTCGACCACGCAGCGCCCAAGTCTTCCTATCTCCACGATCAGCGAGAACTGGATTTCTATCTCTGGGAATACCAGAAGCTGGAGCAGGAGTTCCTTGGACAGGCGCCCTGCCAGGAGGCCACGCGGGACTCTTTCACCCGCTTGCTGACCAAGGCCCACGCGCACGCACGGGACCTGGCCGCGGCGAACACGGACGGCGATCGCCATCCGGCGCACCTGACCGCCGATGGCGTCGTCGAGATCCCCGCCTCGTTCAAGGCCCTCTGGCCAGAGCACCGCGACAACTGGTTCTGGATGCGTCAGCAGAGCGACGACATCGAGATCCTCGACGGCGCCATCCGCTACCCGCATCCCGCCATGCAGGTGATCTCGGAGCTGTTTGTCGGCGCCAACGCCAGCTTCATGACCTATGCGGGGTTCAGTCCCTCGGCAGCGAACCTGATCCGCGCGCGCGGCACAGAGCTGCAGCAGCGGCTGTTCGTCGACAAGCTCCGGGCCGTGGAGTGGGACGCGTGCTTCTGCGCGACCGAGCCGGACGCCGGCAGCGACCTGACCATGGTCTCCACCGTCGCCGAACAGGTGGACGGCGAGATCTACACGGTGAAGGGTTCGAAGCGATACATCACCGCCGGCATGCACGAACTGACCGCCAACACCGTCTATCTGGTGCTTGGGCGCATACGCGGCGCCAAGGCCACGTCGCTTTCGCTGTCATGCTTCATCGTGCCCCGATACTGGATCGGGGAAGACGGCTCGCTGAGCGACAACCACGTCCGCTGCGCGGCGGTCGAGGACAAGATGGGCCTGAACGGTTGCGCCAACACCCGGCTGGAGTTTGGCGGGACGGGTCCGACACGCGGCTACCTGCTCGGCAACAAGGCCAATCTGGCGCTCTTCCAGCTGGCCAACATGATGCGCAAGGCGCGCATCGGCACGGGCCACATGGCCGTGGCGCTGGCGTCCAGCGCCCATCTGCACAGCCTGGACTACGCCCGCGACCGCATCCAGGGCGCGCGGTTCGACGAGGCGTCCACCCCAGGCGCTCCGCGTCAGCCCATCATCGAGCATGCCGACGTCCAGCGGATGCTGGTGGACATGCGCGCGCGGGTCGAGGGCTGCCGTTATCTGATCGGCAAGATCACCAAGCACAGCGCCGGCCTGCAGAAGGAAATCAGTCGAGAGCCGATCGACGAACCCCTGGCCCGGCGGCACGCCCGATTGGCGATCCTCTACGCCCCCATCGCCAAGGCCTACATTTCCGACCAGGCCTGGAACATCATCGCTTCGGCGATCCAGGTGCACGGCGCGGTCGGCTACATACGCGATCGGCCGCTGGAACAGTACGCCAGGGACCTGAAGATCCTGACGATCTGGGAAGGCACCAACTACATCCAGTCGCAGGATCTGGTCCGGGACAAGCTCGGTTTCGGTCGCGATTCCCAGGGGTTGCGCGAGTTTCTGGAGGACATCGGCGAGACGATCGCCGCCGGGCTCGCGACCCCGACCCTGGCGATCGAGACCCGGAAGCTCGAAGCCGCCCTGGCCGCGCTGCGCCAGGCGCTGGCCTCGGTGCTGGGCCTCGCCGAGCGCGGCGAGATGCTGCGCATCAGCCAGTTCTGCACGCGCGTTCTGGAGAGCTTCGGCGACGTCATGGTCGCCTGGTGCCTGCTCGAGGCGGCCCTGATCGCATCGCAAGCGCTGGAAGGGCTGGACGAAGGCGCGCCCGACCACGGCTTCTACAGCGGCAAGATCAAGACCGCCCGCTACTTCATCCGCAACTGCCTGCCCCTCGCCATCGCCCGCCTGTCGCCCATCGACGACCCGGAGGCGTTCATCGCGCTCGATCCGCTCGAACGGGGCGCGACGATCGCGCCGGAGGCGGCGCGATGAAACCAGCCGCCCCCATAACCCAGGTTCGGGACTTCCTCGCCCGTGCGGCTCGGCTGTCTCCGGATGCGGTGGCGCTGGTCGAGGGCAAACGCCGCCTCACCTACCGCGCGTTGGACGATCTGGTGGATCGGGCGACCACGGGCCTGATGGCGATGGAGATTCCGCGCGGCGCGCGCGTGGCGATCTATCTCGACAAGACCGTCGAGTTTGTCGTCGCCTTCCTGGCGATCGGCGCCGCCGGCGCGACGGCCGTGCCGATCAATCCCAAGCTCAAGCCCGCGCAGGTCGCCCACATTCTCGGCGATTGCGCGCCGCGCCTGATCGTCACCACGCCGTATCGGTTCAAGCAGTGCGACACGGCGATCGGCGAATTGGGCCTCAAGGTCGTCGTCGTGGCCGACGCTCCGCCCCCCGCCGGCGACGGGTCCGTCAGCGTGTGGAGCAGCCTCGTCGACTCGGCCGGAGCTTCGACGAGCAGCCGACGCGTGACCGATCGCGATGTCGCCGCCATTCTCTACACCTCCGGATCGACCGGCATGCCCAAGGGCGTGACGCTGTCGCATCGCAACCTCGTCGCCGGCGCGGAGTCGGTGAACGGCTATCTCGAGACTTCGCCCGAAGACACCGTCCTGGCGCTGTTGCCCTTCAGCTTCGATGCGGGGCTGAGCCAACTGACGACCGCCTTCGCAGCCCGATCGCGGCTGGTGCTGCTCAACTACATGCGCGCCCAGGAAGCCGCCGACATCTGCGCCAGGGAGGGCGTCACCTCGATCACGGGCGTGCCGCCGCTGTGGGCCCAGATCGTTGGCGCGAACTGGGACGAACAGGCGCGTCGAAAGCTACGGCTTTTCGCCAACACCGGCGGGCACATGCCCCGCGCCTTGCTGGAACAGTTGCGGACGCTGTTCCCAAACGCCCTGCCTTTCCTGATGTACGGCCTGACCGAGGCTTTCCGATCCACCTATCTCGACCCTGTCGAGGTGGACCGCAAAATCGACTCCATGGGCCAGGCCATTCCGAACGCGGAGATCCTGGTGCTGAGGTCGGACGGAACCGAATGCGGCGACGACGAGGTCGGAGAACTGGTCCACCGGGGACCGCACGTCGCGCTGGGATACTGGAACGACGACGTCCGCTCCGCCGAACGCTTCCGCGCCTTGCCCGCCCCCGCAAGCGGTCTCGCCACCGAACGGGCGGTGTGGTCGGGCGACCTGGTCCGACGTGACGCGGAGGGGTTTCTCTATTTCGTCGGCCGGCGGGACGAGATGATCAAGTCGTCCGGCTATCGCATCAGCCCGACCGAAGTGGAGACGGTTCTGCTACGGCACGCGAACGTGTCCCAAGCGGCGGTGTTCGGGGTCAAGGACGAGGCGCTGGGTCAACGCGTCGTCGCCGTTGTCGTCGGTCGCGACGGCGGTTTGGATCTCCAGGACCTGGAAAGCCACTGCGGCCGCGAACTACCGTCCTATATGTCGCCCGAACTGGTCCTGTTGGAAGATCTGCCGCGCTCGCCCAACGGCAAGATCGATCGCGCCAATCTGCCCGCGCTTTATGTTTCGCGAGACCAGAGCGTCGTGACCGCCTAGAATCCGCTTGCCGCGCCGCGCTTCGGTCAAGACGCGTCGGTGTTGATGGTTGCCGTTTGGATCGCCGACCGGGAGTCGCATGCGCCGCTCAGACGATGCCCCCACGATCGCCGCCCTCGGACTTCTCGCCTATCTGGCCGCCGATCTCGCCCACCACGTGCTCGGCCACGCGATGGCCTGCCGGGCCGTCGGCGGCGCGGTGCTGTCCATCGCCGCCACCGCGGTCAGTTGCAGCAAGACCGGCGCGATCATCGATCTGGCCGGCCCCGCGGCCAGCCTCCTGACCGGCCTCATGGCGTGGATGGCGGCGCGGGCCTTCCAGAGTCGGCCAACCGCACGCCTGTTCCTGATCCTGGTCGCCGCCTTCAATCTGTTCTGGTTCGAAGGGCAGCTCGCCTACAGCGCGGCCTTCGGCACGGATGACTGGAACCAGCTGATCATCGGCCTGGGCGGCGCACTCGCCCTAAAGGCGGGCCTGGTCGCCGTCGGTCTTGTGGCCTACGGCGCGACCGTGAAGGGCCTTGAGACCGCCCTGGGCGACTTCGCGACACCGCCGGCCGGCAGGGTATGGCGGATCGCCGTCATCGCCTACACGGCCGCCGTGGTGACGGCCCTGATCACGGCCGCCACCGATCCTGGCGGTCCCGCAGCGATGCTCACCCGCGCCGCGCCCCAGGCCCTGCTGCCGATCGGCATATTACTGCTGAGGCCCAGCCCTTCGCCCTCGCCGAAGCCGCTCGTCGACCGCCGGCCGGTCCTCATCGCCGTGGCGCTGATCGCGCTTGCCGCCTCGGTGCTGTTCCTGGGCCCGGGCCTCCACCCGCACGCCCCAGGCGGCTAGTTGCGAACGTTGATGAGGCGTCGCCTGCTGAGACCGGATTGCTCGCCCATCCATCCGCCCTGCCCCGCCAGCCGGAAGATTTTCCGCAGCATCAGCATCGGATAGTCGGACTCCACGCTGACCTCGAAGTCGTCTCCACACAGATCATACCAGGGCTGGGAGCTCTCGATGATCCGATCCTGCGTCGCGATGATCGGCTCCTCCTCGATCCAGTTCACGACATGGTCGGGGCCGCGCTTCTTCTGAAGATACTCCAGACGGCAGGTCCGCTCGCCCGTCGCAATGACGTGCAGGACGAGGTTGAACGTGAACGGCAGGATCTTCTGCGTGAGCAGAATACGCCCCGGCAGTTGCAGCTCGGTGGCGGAGACGGGCTGGGCCGGAACCGGATCGGCCTCGCTGTCCGTCGGCGGGAAGAACGCGATCAATCCCTCGTCGGTCACGCGCGTCTCGAAGACGTATTCCCGAAAGCCCCGCACCTTGTGCACGACATAGGCCGGGTGACTGTCCTTGTGGGTAAAGGTCGGGTGACACGCGTCGAACTGGTTTTCGATCAGCCGGATCGCTTCGCAGTCATAGTCGTAGGCGCCCTGGTCCCAGGCGGATTCGGCGAAGCCCGGGATCGCCGCCGGCAGGGCCGGCAAAGGCTCGCCCTCGCCCGTCCAGACCCAGATGTAGCCGTCCTGCTCGACGCAGCGAAACGCTGGAACGCAGAACGTCTTGGGAATGCGGGACCCATGCGGAAGCGACGGTACGTGCACGCATTGGCCGCTGCTGGCGAACTGCCAGCCGTGATAGCCGCAGGCGAGGTGACCGTCGGTGACCGTCCCGAGGGAAAGGCGGACACCTCGATGACAGCAGCGGTCCAACAGGGCGTGCGCGCGCCCGTCGTCATCCCGATAGAGCACCAGATCCTGGTCCAGGACCCGGCTGGCGCGAGGCGTGTCCGTCAGCCGCGACGAAGCACACGCGATATACCAATAGTTTCGAAGCATTCTACGCCCCCCGATGCTTGCGCGCGTTGGCGAGGGCCCGGCCCGGCGACCTTGAATCGGCGAACGCCGCGCGTTTCATCGGCTTGTGAGCCTGACGACAAATCAGCGCGTCGCCTTCCTGCAGGCGCGATGAATTCGCGACCGCTTCAACTGTCCATTTCCTAGGCAACGGCCCCTCTCAAAATAGCAAAAATAAAATTTCGTCCGAGATGTTGAATTACGTATTTATAATAATGGCGAATTCAATTCGACAGATATTGCTCATCCATTCTGATGGATGGCCTTGTTCAGTTACCGGCAATTTCAGTATCGGTCAAAAATACAAATTTTACCCATGACACCCAATGAAAGCTATTCGGCTTTCACGTAGAAATCACATTCTCGACCAGCTCGAGGGCCGGCGCACTGATCAAAACGGCGAGAGACCTTGAACAAAGGATCTCACCCCATGAAGAGGCCGCACCCACGATCGGCGACTGCCACCCTGGCGCGAAAATGGACCTATTGACAAGGTCATTTTCGTGGGATGATTGTACAACTTGCGGTCAGCAAGGGCTGTCAATGTCCGCATAAAGTGTTTCCGACGGCGCAGCGGGGGCGACATGGCCTACATGGGCAGCATCGGCACGTCTGAAACGAGCGCGACGCCCCTTGCCCAAGCGTTCAATCCGCGGCCGGACAATATCAACCCGGATGTATTCGCGCCCCCAAGCCCTGAACATCAGTCCGCCATCGCCCGCCTCGAGGCGGATGGTTTCCGCAACTTTTCATCATCCGCCAAGAATGTCGTCGAAATCGCCGCGTCGGCGCTCGTCGCGACGCTTGAGAAGCTGGAGATCCCGCGGGAGGACATAGACGGGGTCGTCCTGTCGACGGAGACGTTCTGGGACCAGCCCCCCGGGTTCGAGGAAGATCCCGCCGGGCACTTCGCCCTTCGCAATCGGTGGATTCAGATCCTCGGCGAACTCGGCCTCCGACGCGCCGTGCCCTATGGCAGTTGGCTGTCGGCGTCCGGAAACTTCGGCCCCGCGCTCACGATCGCCAACGCCCTGATCGACGCGGGCCAGCACCGCAACGTCATCGTCGTCACCGCCGACAAGATCCATGAACGGCTTCCGCGCCTCATGCACAACGGCGCGGCCGTCGTGTCCGACCTCGCCGCCAGCTGCCTGGTGAGCGCGGCTCCTTCGAGATTTCGTATCGAGAACATCACCACCGTCAGCGCGCCGCGACTGGCGACGTTCGACATCGAGGATCGCAAGGATCTCGGCAAGATCGTGCTCGAGACCATGCGCGCCCTGGGCGACCTGAAGCGGCGCTTTTCCGCCGAGACCGGGCGAAGCCCCGCCGACTACCAGACCGTCGTCGCGGGCCATTTCCACACGCTGTCGCTGCAGGTGATCACGGACGCGCTGGGCATAACCCCATCGGCCATACGCCGCGACGGACGCTCTGAACTGAGCCACGCCTACGCCAGCGACAACCTCCTGACGCTCGATCACCTCGAACGGGCGGGCGACATCCGCGCCAATGACCAGCTCCTGCTGCTGAGCACGGGGGTCTGGACCTGGAGCCTGATCACGCTGGAAGCCGTCAGCAACGCCGAAACTATACACGTTGCCAAGATACTTGAAGAAGCATAAGTATATCTAACAACATTTCGAATTTTAAATTGCCGACACAACACTAAATACAATTACCTGATAATTCGACGCAAAGTCCAAATTTATACTTAATACATAAACGAGCAGCTGGCGCTTGCAAAAGCCACACACTCGAAAAGGAATATAAAATGTCTCAAGTCAGTGAAATAGTTTCGCTCATGGAATCCACTTTGAGAAGAGAGGCGGGGTCTCTAGACCTCGAAGCGCCGCTGACGACTCTGGGCGTGGATTCCATTGATGTGGTCGAAATKGTCTTCGCCCTCGAAGACAAGTACAACATCGAAATCCCCTACAACGCCAACAGCATCTCCGACCCGGCTTTCGCGAGCCTGGGCGGCGTCGTCGTGCTCATCCAATCCTTGATTGAACAAACCGCGGCGGCCTGATCGATCCGATCGCCATCGCGCGTGACCTCCGGGGAACAAGCATGCAACGAGTAGCTGTAACGGGCGTCGGCGTGGTCTCGCCGCTCGGAAACACCTTCGAGGCGTTTTCGCAAGCGCTGCAGGCCGGCCAAGGCGCCATCGGCCCGATCAGCAACATCGCGACCAATACGTTGCGGATGCAGGTCGCCGCCGAGGTCGACAACAGCTTCTTCGAAGACGCTTTCCGCCTCGAAGACGTGCCGCTGCTCGATCGCCTGACCCAGTTCTCGCTCCTCGCCTCGCGACGCGCCATAGCCATGAGCGGCCTGTCGATCACCGACCAGAACGCGGGGCGGATCGCCACCATTCTGGGAACCGGGGTCGGTCCCGCCGAAACGGTGGAAGAGAACTATCGGCGCCTCTATCGCGACGATCAGCGCTTCGCCCACCCGCTGACCGTGCCGCGGGCCATGGCCAACGCGGCGGTCAGTCACATCACCATCGAAAACCATATCAAGGGGCCTTCCTTCGCCATCGCGAGCGCCTGCGCTTCGTCCAATCACGCGATCGGCGTCGCCTTCGAGATGGTGCGCGGCGGCGTGGTCGACGCGGCGATCACCGGCGGCGGTGAAGCCTGCCTCACCGTGGGCTGCCTGAAGGGTTGGGACGCCCTGCGGGTGGTGGCCCAGGACACGTGCCGACCCTTTTCGCACGGCCGCATGGGAACGGTCCTGGGCGAAGGCGCGGCGGTGTTCGTCCTTGAGCGCTGGGACCACGCCGTGGCGCGCGGCGCCGACATCATCGGCGAACTGCTGGGCTCGGGCATGAGCTCGGACGGCTCCCACATCGTGCGGCCCACGGTCGAGGGACCGGCGGCGGCCATGCAGGCCTGCCTGGCGAGCGCGCGACTTCATCCCGACCAGGTCCATTACGTGAACGCCCACGGTACGGGCACCCTTACCAACGACGTGACCGAGACGCGCGCCATCCATCAAGTGTTCGGCGACGCCGCGCGCCGCCTGTCGGTGTCCTCGACCAAGTCCCTGCACGGCCACGCGCTGGGCGGGTCCGGAGCCCTCGAGCTGGTGGCCACCCTGGCGGCGATCCGCGAGCAGTTCCTGCCGCCGACGATCAACTTCCTGGCGGACGATCCGGACTGCGACCTGGACTACGTCCCCAATGAAGCCCGTCAGGGCCGTGTCGATGTCGCGCTGTCCAATTCCTTCGCCTTCGGCGGGCACAACGCCGTGCTGGCCGTGGGTCACCCAAGCCGGCCGCACGTCGCCGCGCTCGCGGGAGCATAGCGTCATGACCACCAACCTGCTCACGCCCGAGCGAAGCGCCGAGATGGCGGCGCAGGTCGATCGCGCGCCGGACCATGTGGTCGAGGTCCAGGACGTCCACAAGACCTACCGGGAGGGGAAGCTCCAGATCGCCGCTCTTCGCGGCGTGTCGATCGCGGTCGCCCGCGGGGGCTTCAGCCTGATCGTCGGCGCTTCGGGCAGCGGTAAGACCACGCTTCTCAACCTCATCAGCGCCATCGACCAGCCCGATTCAGGGCGGGTGATCATCGACGGGTCGGAGACGACCGCGATGAAGGATCGCCAGCTGACCGCCCTGCGGGCGCGGAAGATCGGCTTCATCTTCCAGAACTTCAACCTGATCCCCGTGCTCACCGCCGCCGAGAACGTCGAGTTCGCCCTGCTCGGCGAGTCGATGTCCAAGCGCGAACGCGCCGAGGCCGTCGAGGAAACGCTCGCCGCCGTCGGTCTGCGCGACCAGGCGGCCCAGCGCCCCAACCAGCTCAGCGGCGGGCAGCGGCAGAGGGTCGCCATCGCCCGGGCCCTGGTGAAACGCCCCGCCATCATCCTGGCCGACGAGCCGACCGCCAATCTGGATTCCGTCACGGGCCGCGCGATCGTCAGCCTGATGCGCGAAATCCAGCTCCAGTCTTCGACGACCTTCATCGTCTCGACCCACAACCCCGACCTGATGCCCATGGCCGACAAAACCTACACGCTCGCCGACGGCGTGATCGTTGGATCCTGAAATCATGATGACGTTGAAGATCGCCATGCGCAGCGTCCAGCGTAACCGCCGACGTTCCCTGATCACCGGCTTGACCATCGCCGTGGGCGCCGTGGCGCTGCTGATGATCGGCGCGCTGATGACCTACATCATCCTGGACTTCCAGACCGCGACCGTGCGTCGGGCCGGCCACCTCACGGTCTTTCGCGAAGGCTTCTTCGACTATGGCGCGGGCAACCCGTCGGCCTATGCGATCTCGGACTACAAGGTGCTGATCGCCAAGATCCAGCAGGATCCTGACCTCGCCGACAAGCTGACGGTCATCACCCCCTACCAGGCGGTCTTCGGCCTGGCCGGCAACTACGAGGCCAGCGCCTCGAAGGCCTTCTTTGGCCAGGGCGTCGTCCCCGCCGAACGGCGGCGCCTGCGAACCTGGAACGACTATCACATCGACCACTATCAAGGCGCGGGCTGGCCCTTGCCGGACAATCCCGAAGCGGGCCTCGTCGGCGAAGGCCTGGCCAAGATCCTCGGCCTTTGCAGGCCGCTGGAGATGGAGGACTGCCCACCCGCCGCGCCTCGGCTCGACAGCGTGGCGAGCGGCCCGTCGGAGGACTTCAGCCATCTGGCCGAGCCGTCGGCCAAGCCCGCCGGCGCGGCGTTCGACAAGACCGCCGCGGTCAACCCCATGCCCCGCATCGACCTGCTGGCGGCCACCTCCGATGGCGCGCCCAACGTGGTCAGCATGTTCGTGCACCACGCCGAGTTCCAAGGCCTCAAGGACCTGGACGACAACTTCATCGTCATGAACCTGGCCCTGGCCCAGAAGCTGACCTATGGCGCGGCGCCGCCCAAGGTCACCGGGATCATCATCCAACTCAAGCACACCAAGGACATGGCGGCGGTGAAGGCCCACCTGCGCGACATCCTGGCCGATCGCCCCGAGAAGCTGGAAATCCGCGACTTCACGGAACTGACGCCCCTCTATAGCCAGGCGGTCGGGTTCTTCCGTTTTCTGTTCTTCTTCTTCCTTCTCGTGATCGGCCTGACGGTGCTGTTCACCGTGACGAACACCGTCGGCATGAGCGTCATGGAGCGGACGAACGAGATCGGCGCCATGCGCGCGCTCGGCGTTCAACGCCGCGCGATTCGCGCCCAGTTCATGATCGAGGGCGCCTTCCTGGGCGTGACCGCCGCTTCCGTCGGGGTCGTCGCCGCGGCCGTGATCGCCACCGTCCTCAACCACTCGGGCATTGAATGGACCCCGCCAACGGCCGCGGGAACCGAGCCCTTGCGTCTGCTGCTGTTCGACAACCTGTCGCTGATCGGCTGGACGTGGATTTCCCTGGTGGCGCTTTCCGCCATGGCGGCGCTCTGGCCCGCCCACCGCGCTGCCGGCCTGCGCGTGATCGAGGCGCTCCGTCATGTCTAGGCGCTTTGATCGGCGATCCTTCCTGGCCGCTGGCGGCCTGATGATCCTGGCGCCCGCGACCGCGCGCGCCGACGACGGGCGCAAGCGGGGGCAGGACATTCTCGGCCAGGTCGATCGGGTGCGAAATCCGGGCCACGCCTTCCGCGTGAAATCGACCTTGGTGGAGTACCGCCAGGGGCGGCCGCAGGATCAGGTCGTACTCGACATCCTGGCCAAGCCCAGTCCGAGCACGCGCCAGCTGCGAAATCTGGCCCGATACCTCGCGCCGGCCCGCGACAAGAACAAGCTGTTCCTGATGGATGGCGGGTCGATGTGGTTCTACGACCCGGCGTCGTCGGCCAGCGTCCGCATCTCCCCGCAGCAACGCCTGCTCGGCCAAGCCTCGAACGGTGACGTGCTCGCCGCCAACTTCGCCCAGGACTACGACGCGACCTATATCGCCGACGAAACCATCAAGGACGCGGACCGCAATCTCACCGACACCTGGCGGCTGCAACTGATCCGCAAGGCGCCCGGCGCGACCTACAACAAGATCGATTGCTGGATCCAGAAATCGACCTTCTACATGATCAAGGGCCGGTTCTTCGCCGACAGCGGCCGCGAGTTGAAGTCGATCTACTACCGCGACTTTCGCGCGGAACTGGGAGGCATGCGGCCACGCGAAGCGCTGATCGTCGACCAGGTCAACACCGCGCTCGTCACCAAGATGACGTTCAGCGACTACCAGGCCACCGACATCCCCGAACTCTGGCTCCAGCGCGACTACCTGCCGCGCCTGCGGATCAAGTAAGCGTGCGGGCCAGGACAACTCTGATCATGACGGCGCTCTCGGCATTGTTGATCGCGAAGACGGCCACGGCTCAGACCTCCACGCCGGAGGATGATCTGGACCGGCTCGATCGCGCCGTCTCGACGGCCCGACCGGCGTCGGCGCAGACCAACCCGCACCTGCCGCCCCTCAATCTGCGGGCCGGAGACACCCTGGACCTGGCCTTCTCCCGACACAGTTTCACCATCCCGCCCCCCGTCCAGAATTCGCCCAAGGCGATCAACCGGCTCTATCTCGACATGCGCTGGCAAACCCCGCCGGCCGGGGACTTCGGCGTCCACCTCAGCGACCGGATCAACCTGGTCAACACCAGCAAGCAGGCCGGTTCGACCTGCGACTGCCTGCGCAACGACCTGCGCGAGCTCTACACGACCTGGTCGCCCGGCGACGCGATCTTCGTCGATCTCGGCTGGACCAACTTTCGCAACGGGGTCGCATCGGCGTTCAATCCCACCGACGTGTTCAAGGATCGCGCGGTGCTGGATTTCGACACCGCCGACGCCAGCGTCCTGCGCGAAGACCGGCTGGGCCCGCTGATGGCGCGCGGCCAATATGTCTTTGACAAGGGCTCGATCACGGCCGCCTACGCCCCGCGCCTGTCCGACCCCGATCCGTTCGGAGAACCCAACAGCGCGGTGTCGTTTCGCACCGGTCGCATCAACGCCGGCGAGCGCTTCATCCTCAAGGGGAACGTCAGGCTCGGCCGCGATTTCGCGCCGGAAGTTCTCGTCTTCAAAACCCATGGCGATTGGCGCCTGGGCGTGAACCTGACCCGCGGCCTGGGCGACAAGGCGACCGCCTATGTCGAGGCGGCCGGCGGCTCCAGGCGCACGCTGGCGGCCGACGCCATCCAATTTGGAATCCTGACCGGAGCCCTGCCCGCCCAGGCGACGACGCCCGTCGGCGACGACGGCAAACAGGTTCTCGCCCAGTTGGCCGCCGGGGTGAACTATACGACCAACGCCAATGTGACGCTGTCGGTCGAGTACGACTACAACGGCGCGGGGCTCTCACCGGACGACTGGCGCGCGTGGATGAAGCTGGGCGCCGCCGCACCGGGCCTGCTGGTCCGTGGGCAGTTCTGGTACGCGCGGGAATATGCGCAGCAGTTTCAAGAGCCGTTCCTGCAGCACAACATCTTCGTGCGCGCCGGCTCGGACAATGCATTCATTCGCGACCTGTCCTTGTCGGGACTGGCGATCGTCTCTCCCGTGGATGGATCGGCCATCATCCAAGGCGGCTTAGACTACTCGATCAATGGAGGGTATTCGTTCGGCCTCGTCGCCTTTAGCAGCGTCGGCGCGCACGACACCCAATACGGCAGCTTGCCCTCGAAATTTGGGATTGCATTTTCGATTTCTTACTACATAAAGTAGATAAAAGTATATACACCTCTCTATGTCTGAATATTTTCGCTCAATACTATATTTTGAGATCGGATAATCATGAAATCTTTGGAAATTGAGGTCGTTGAGACCAAAACGCTCCCCCTTCTGCTTGCGGAAATGGCCAAGATCGTGAACACCGATGCGGTCGATCCCGATGTGGGCATCGGCGAGCTCGGCTTCGACTCCTTGAAAGTGGTCGAACTCATCCTGGTCTGCGACCAGCTCTACGCCGCGGAAATCGAACCGGAAAAGCTGGACGTCTCCCAGTTCACCACGCTGCGGGACCTGGACCGGCAGCTGACGGAACTCGGCAAGATCGCCGCCTGATCCGCGCCTCGCGCCTAGGAGCCGAAAGATGAACGCCCCACCCTTGGCTGAGCGGCGCGAAGACTCGCGGTCGCGCAGCTGGCTGTCGCAGCCCGCCGCGGCGGATCTCGAAACCTGCTGCTACGTCTTCGATCCGTCGATCGTCATCGCGCGTCACACCGCGCTGAAGGCGGCGCTCGGCACGCCCCTGATCGTCTCGGTGAAGGCCAATCCGAACATCGACCTCTATGTTCGGACCGCCCAGTCGTTCACCGACGGCGTCGAGCTGGCGAGCATCGGCGAACTGAATCTGGTGGTGGGCCGCGCGCCCGCGCCGCGTTTCGTCACCTCTCCCGCCATGAGCCGCGACTTCATGGCCGCGGCCATCGCGTCGCGCGCGACGATCCTGCTCGACAATCTCGACCAGGTCGCCTTGGCCGAGGTGCTGGCGCCGACCTCCAAGGGCCAGGCGCGGTTCGGCCTACGGCTGAACGCCGCGAGCCTGACCCCGGACGCGCCGGCCGACCACTTCGGCCTGGACATGGCCGCCGCGGTCACCGCGGTCCAGCGCCTGGCCGCCATCGGCGCGCCTCCGGTCGGGCTGCACGCCTATGCCGGGTCATACAGCTTCGGAAAGGGATCCATCGCCCTGGCCCAGGCGGCGTCCAAGGCGTTCGATGCGATCGACACGATCATCCCCGACCATCTGGAGTTCCTGAACCTGGGCGGCGGATTTTCGGAGGATTGGGTCGAGGACGACACCTTCACGGCCTATCGCGACGTGGTCCGTACGCTGAGCGAGCGAACGACCATCCTTCACGAGGCCGGACGCGCGATCTACGCCGACTGCGGAGCCTTCGTGACCAAGGTGGTCGCCGTGAAGATCATCGGCGAGGACGCTTTCGTGGTCTGCGACGGCGGCCTGGCGCAAGCCTTCCTGCTGGCCCAGACCGAACGCTTCATCAAGAGCTACGCCACGCCGCGCGTCATGCGCCAGGCGCCAGCGGTCGCGCGGAGCGGCGTGCGTGCGGTTCATGTCGTCGGCAACAGCTGCAATCGCGCCGATCGCATCGGCGTCCTGCCGCCTTCCGAACTGCCCAGCGTCGGCGACCTGCTGGTGTTCGACCGTTGCGGCGCCTACCACACCTATTCCCCCAACGGCTTCCTGAACCTTCCGACGGCAGGGAGATACATCATCTCATGAACGTCATGGCGAACGCGGTCGCGGCAACGGCCGCGCGGGAGATATGGCCCGCCGGCGCCAAGGCGCAGGGGATTCTCGCCCGTGCCCCGTCGCACGGCAAACCCTACCGCGCGGAACTGGGCGTGATGCCGCTGTACGAGCCGCGGGAATACATGAACGCGGCGGACTTCGAGAACCCGGCAAAGGCCCCCATCCTGCTATGCCCCAGCCAGCGATACGCGCTGCTGGCGGGTCTGGTGCGCGAGGCGCGCGAAACGATCGACGGCCTGACGGTGATGGTCGTCCGCCTGTGCGGTGCGGACTTCAAGGTCCAGTTGCCCGCCGATCTGCTGGCCGCGGACGTCCTGCTGACCCACGACCCGGAATATCTGGCGCCGGCCCTGGCGCGGAGCGGGCGTTCGGGCGCTCTGCTGTTCTGGCACAGCCTGCGGACCGACGGTTACGAGACCGGCGACAACCAGATCTCGATGACGATGATGGGCGCCCACAGCGTTCCCAGCTTCCTGCGTTTCGTCAGGGAGAACGAGATCCTCCGGTCGCTGGCGGACCTGTCGGTGACGACCTGGGGCTGCGATCACGCCGTCGCGCAGCCGGCGGCGTTCTGATCATGCTCGCCCGCGGGACCCTCGACTCCGCCGGGCCGCCCAAGGCCCGCACCGAGCACGTGACGGTGCTGTCCGCCTCGCACTGGCGCATGGAATGCGCCCTGGCCCCCGGCTCCACCACCCTGTCCCAACGCCTGGCGCCGGCGGCCGAGATCGTCGCCGCCCAGGCCGCCGCGATCGCATCGCGGCATCCCGATCTGAGCTTCGAACACCTCATCTGCAGCACCTATCTGTCGCAGGCCTTCACCAGCATCGCCGAGCGCACCGAGGGCTTCAGGGAAACGGTCCAAGCGGCCACGGGACGCGACATCACCGCGATCATCCACACCTACGAATGCGCGGGCTGGGGCTATGCGCTGCGGTTCCTGGCCGACCACAGCGGCGAGACCCACGTGATGCTCAGCATCGTCGACCTGGACCTGTGCGAGTTTGTCTGGACCGAGCACCACCCCCTGATCGGCCACTCCGGCTTCGGCGTGACCACCCTGCTCCTGACCCTGCCGGCCGACTGGTCGGCGCGCGGACTGTGCGACGGCCCCTATCCGGACAGCGGCTTTCGAAACTTCGTGCGCGCCCTGCGCGACTACACACCCCCGCCTGGCGCGCCTCCGATCTTCGCCCCGTTCTTCCGTCAGGATCTGCGCGCGATCTGCGAGCGCATGATCGGAGCCGAGGCGCTCGCGCCCGACCGGCAGGAGCGCTACGGGCACTGCTTCGGCTCCGACCCCTGGATCGGCCTGATCGAATGGGTGCAGGCCGATCCGGCCCACCGGGACGAAACGGTCACGTTGGGCAGCCTCGCCTACAACGGATACTTCTCCATCTGTCCCGTCACCGTCCCGTCGGACGTCTGGGTCGATTTCAGGATCTTCACCGAAGCGGCCCCGTTCGTCCCAACCGCCCCCTCGCCGCGCCTGGCGCCGGCGCTGAGCGGATCGAACTGATGTCGCGCTCCGATACCGACACGCCGATCTCGCCGGTCCAACTCGAAGCGGTGGTCCATTGGGTCACCCGGCCGCCCTTCGCCGCCGACCTGGACACCCGCGAGGCGCGGGCGCGACTGCTCGCGGGCTGCGTCGCCGCCCAGTTGCGGTCGATCGAGGGACTGCTGGACGAAGAGCCCGCGGAATTCGTCATCTGCTCGACCGTTCTCAGCGGGTTCATGGCCGGCGATCCGCAGATCGCCCAGCGCTTCTTCGACCTGATCGAGGAGGGCTGCGGGCGCCGGCCGCTGGGCATCATCCAGACCTATATGTGCGTCGGATGGGGCTATGCGCTGCGCTTCTTCGCGCGGCACACCAGCACGCGCCGCGTGCTGGTGGTCCTGCTGGACGTCGAGTTGGACAACCTGCGCTACCATCTGCGCCAGCAGGCCATCGGGGTGCTCGGTTTCGGGGTTTCGAGCCTGCTGTTCACGCTGCCGCAAGACGGCGGAGAGGTCGCCCAGACCGGAGGCCCGTTCGCCGACAGCGCCTTCAAGGAATTCGTCATGGCGATCCGCTCGCGGCACGCCAAGCACGGCCGGCAATACACCTTCGGGCCATTCCTGAACGGCGAGATGGGCGGCATGCTCGATCGCCTCCTGGGTCCGCGGGACTTCCTGGCGCCGAACCGAAACGACGAACTGGGTCACTGCTTCGGCGCCGACCCCTTCATCAGCATCATCGACTACCTGAAGGCCCGGCCTCTGGACGCTCCGGTGGACGTCACGGCCGGAGCCATCGCCTTCAACGGCTACTACGCCATCGCGACGCTGCGGCTCCACGCCGGCACCCACCACGTCTTTCACGCCCTGGACGCCGACAGCGCGGCCCTGCGCGCCCTGATCGGCCAATACATGCCCGAGACGCTCTCGCCCGTCACCGCCGATCCGGACGTGCGCGCCGCCGAACCGTCTCTTCCATGACCGCCAGGCGCGTGGATCACAACGACGCGCAAGGAGACTTCAGATGTCGTTCAAATCGTTGACGGAAACGCCACCGCACCAGGTCTCCCCGAGGGCTGAATGGAACCACGCGGCCGACGCGACGCGCTGGGTCCGCGCCGACCTGATGGTGGTGACGCCCGCGGATGAGGATCCCGGCAGCCAGGATCTGGGCGACCTGTACCGCAAGGCGGTTCGCGGCCAATGGGACGCCGACGTCGCGATCGACTGGACCCACGAGCTGGACGAGCGCAATCCGCTCCAGGTGCCCGACGCCGTCAACGCCCTGGCCGGAACGGCCGTCTGGGAGCGGATGACGGACAAGGAGCGGATCAACCTGCGGCGCCACGTCCAAGGCTGGCAGATTTCCCAGATCCTGCACGGCGAGCGCGCGTCCATGATGTGCGCCAGCAAGCTGATGCTGTCGGCCGGCGATCCGATGCTGAAGGCCTGCGCGGCGCTGCAGGCGACTGACGAGGCGCGTCATGTCGATGTGTACAGCCGGCTGCTGGACAAAATCGGCGTGCGGTACGACGTCTCGCCCAAGCTGGACCGGCTGTTGTTCGACACGCTGCGGGACTCCGATCCGGACATCACGACCCTGGGCATGCAGATTTTGATCGAGGGGCTGGCCCTGGCCTTCTTCAAGAGCCTGCAAGGCTATTCGAACGACGGCATGGTCAAGAATCTGTTCGGCCTGGTGGTGCGCGACGAGGCCCGACACTTCGCCGGCGGCCAGTTGTCACTGGCCGAAAAGCATAAGCACCTGACCAGCGCCGAGTTGAGCCACCGCGAGGAGTTCGTGACCCAGGCCTGCCTGCTGCTGCACGAATATCTGTACGCCGATGAAATCTGGGCGTCGCTAGGCCTGCCGAGCGCTGAATGTTCGCAACTGACACGCAACTCGCCCGTCACCCAGGGCATGCATCGCATCCTGTTCCGCAACCTGGTGCCGGCCGTGCGGGGGATCGGACTGCTGGGCCCCAAGGCCACTCGCGCCTTTGAACAGATCGGCGTGCTCGACTACGCGGCGTTCCCCGCCTGACAGGCGCCGCCCCTGGGCGCGTTCGACAATTTCAACAGGAAGCATTGGGCGCGGAAGCGGGACATCAGCAAGGTGAAGGCCTCGCTCGAAAAGGATTTCGGCGCCATCGCTTATGTGCCGCCCGAAGCTGATCGGGAAGACTAATCATGCTCAGGCGCCGTCAAAGCAGCTTGTAGGCGATAGCGACACCGCCAGCGTCGCGGCCGAACTGGAGGCCATGCGCCTGGAGGACCCGTGGTTCGATGAGGCCGTGGAGCCGATCTATCAGCGCCATGTCGTCGGCTACTTCGAAGCGCTGTCCAAGATGCACCGGCGAGAGAGTGGCGACGGATACGGGCCGAGGACGGCTCACTGTTGGACATGCGTGAGAACTATTTCTACGATATTCCCGCCGTTCGTACGCCACGGCGCGATAAGGGCAAGAAACGTCCCCAGCTTTAGGATTGGGGGCGAAGATGGCTTTTTCCCAATGGGCGCCTCCAGTTTTCGACGTTTGGAACGCGCCATTGCTGCGTCTAGCGCCGACGCAATATGGCAAACTATTCAAGGTCGGGCGGACACTGCTCCTGTCGCCAGCGATGCGGCGGTAGACCCACCAATGTGGAAAACACCCGCGTCATATGGGCTTGATTGCAAAAGCCACACACCAGAGCGATGACCGCGAGGCTCTCGTCGCCCATCAGCAGCATGCACTTGGCCTTCTCGATGCGCATGGATCGGACGTAAGCGCCCAAGGTCTCGCCGAAGGTCGCCTTGAAGGCGCGGGCAAAGTAACTGGGACTGCGCTGTATGACGGCGGCGGCCTCAGGGAGCCCAACTGGCCCGTCGTATCGCTCGTCCAGGAACGCCTGGATCTTGCGAACCTGCCAGCCGGCCAACTGGATGTACAGCCTGCTGCGAGCGGCCTTGCCGGGCATTGCAGCCTTGCGTCGGACCGTTCCCTGCTCGATACCGCCGGCGATTTCCTGGTCATTCGGCCCCAAGGCAAGCCGCCTCAAGGCGATTGCAGGGGAAGGCGATGAGGTTGTGCTTCCGAGGAGTGTCATCGGACCGTCTTCATTCCAGAGTCAGGGAAGTCGCTTCGACACGGCGCCGGCGTCGATACGGTCAGCGAGGCGCTCGCGAACCGCACGAGCGGCCTCAAAGCGTCGCCAGGGTGTCCCGACGATCCAGCGACGGATCGCCCGCGATGGTCGCCTGCATCCGGCCGCCCAGATCGGAGCCAAGCAGCGACTCCGCCGACCCGGTCAGCACCGCCACCGTACCGGACCGGCTGGACTGATAGGAAAATGCGCCGCCCATTCGAACCGCGATCTCCGTCACGAGACGGCGCCCGATCCCGGAGCGCTGGAGGTCGGCGTCCGGAAGTCCGCACCCGTCATCGGCGACCAGCAAGGTGAACTTGCCCTCGACGATGGAGAAGCCGACGCGGATCTCTCCAGGCTCGCCGGCGCCGTAGGCGTACTTGCAGGCGTTGGCGACCAGTTCGTTGACGGCCATGCCCAACTGGATCGCCGCCTCCGCGCTCATCAGGCCGGTCGCACAGAAGGGGGTGACCTTGATCCTTCCCGATTCACCGGCCCACAGGTCGGCAAGCCTGCCGGTGAGTTGCACGAGGTAGTCGTCGAACGGGATCGTTCGCGCGTCCGATGACACGCTGAGCAGCAGGTGGACGTCCGCGATCGCCGATACCCGCATTGCCTGGTCGCGGACCGCGGCTGATGCGCCGTCCTTCCTGCCAGCGCCGACATGGGCGGCCGCGATGACCGCCTGGAGTGAATTGGCGATCCGATGGTTGGCCTCCCGGAGCATCATTTCGATGTGTGCGGATGCGTTCTTGCGCCTCGCAGGAAAAGGTCGGCCCGCAAATATTTCCCGTCATGACAGCCTGTCTCCCGGTGGTCCGCTCAGGGATCGGAAGGTCGCAGAGGCTGGCGTGGCTGGCCAAATATCTGCCGCTAGTCGCCGTGAGGGGCGATCGGTGACGCGTTAGCTCGTCAACCGGGAGCTGCGCTTCGCCACAAGGTCACCTAGGAGCCACGCGGTCGGTCGCGAGAAAGCTCAAAGCAGAAGGTATTAAGCGGTTCTGGCGGACAGGATCGTACAATCGGCGGTATTGGCGCGCCCTGCTGGATTCGAACCAGCGACCGCTCGCTTAGAAGGCGAGTGCTCTATCCAGCTGAGCTAAGGGCGCGAACCCCGTGGGGATCTCTGGAAATCTCGGGGAAACTTGAGGCGGAACGCCTAGTGCGTCCAGGGTTGCTTGCGGCCGGCGGCGAAGTTGTCGGCGTAGGCCTTGATGATCCGCTTGGGCGTCTTGGGCTCGAACAGCTGGAACGAGATCTCGTGACGCTGGGCGTAGGCCACGGCTTCGTCGCGGGTCTCGAAGTTCAGGCGCACCTGGCCGTTCATGTCGCTCGACTGGGTCCAGCCCATCAACGGGTCGGAACGTCTGGCCGAGGCCGGTTCGAACTCCAGCACCCAATCCTTGGTCTTGGCCTTGCCGGACTGCATGGCGGTCTTGGCGGGGCGGTAGATGCGCGCGAGCATGAAAGCCTCTCCGGGTCGATCGTCCCCCCTTCGGAAAGGGGGTCTAGGTGGTCGGAGCGGCAGGATTTGAACCTGCGACCCTCTGGTCCCAAACCAGATGCGCTACCAGGCTGCGCTACGCTCCGAAACACCGAGCGGGTGCTCTACAGGGCTTCGTCGCCGGGAGCAAACGGAACGGGCGCCCTTCAGCCCTTCGGGAAGATTTTGTTGAGCACCCGGTCGCCCGGCAGGATGCCCAGCTGGGCGGCGCGGCCGCCGGGGATCTCCAGCACGCCGCGGATGATCCCGCCCGAGGGCAGCGGCGTCTCGTCGTGCGGCACGGCGTTGCGGGCGATCGACAGCACCCGGCCGTCGGGCGCGATGTAGAGGATGTCCAGCGGGATCAGGGTGTTCTTCATCCAGAACGCCGCCCGCTGGGGCGGATTGTACGGGAACAGCATGCCGCGGTCGGGGGCCAGCGACTTGCGGAACATCAGCCCCCGCTGCTGCTCGGCCTTGGTGACGGCCAGTTCGACGGTGAACTTGACCCGTCCCCGGCTGGTCAGGATCTCGACCGTGTCGAGCTTGGCCGAGGAGGCGGCCGCGGCGGGCTTGGGCTTGGCCTGCCAGGCCTGGGCCGGAGCGGCGATCAGGGCGCTCGAGATCAAGGCAAGGGCGACCAGCGCCAGGGCGCGTCGCCCGATCGTCTTCAGGCCGATCGTCGTCATCAAGCTCACGCGCGCCTCATCATCCTCGCCGCGTCCCGCGACGCGGCGATCCTACGACGTCACGCGCCGATGGCGAAAGTCGGGTCTTGAGGCTCAGTCCTCGCCGGGGGTGATCTCGGCCACCACCAGGCCCTTGGGGCCCTCGGCGAAGCGCACCATGACGTCGTCGCCGGGCTGCAGGTCTTCCAGTCCGCCGCGACGCAGGGTCTCGATGTGCACGAAGATGTCGCCCGGCTGGCCGTCGCGAACGACGAAGCCGTAGCCCTTGGTGCGGTTGAACCACTTGACCTTGGCGCGTTCGGCCGGCCCCACCGGCTCCAGCGTCTGGCGGCCGCTGTCGACGCCCGATCGGAAGTGGTCGCGACGCAGGCCCATGCCGCCGTCGCCGAACGACCGCTTGGGCCGCTCCATCGGCGCGCTGGCGGCGCTTTCGTCCAGATCCACGACCTCGGACACCTGCCAGCCCTTGGGACGCTTGACCACGTCGCAGACGATGATGGCGCCTTCCAGCGCGGTCTCCCGACCACAGTTGCGCAGGGACGTGACGTGCAGCAGCACGTCCTTCAGGCCCGTCTGGCCCGGATCGTCGGGGACGATGAAACCGTACCCCTTCCCCGTATCAAACCACTTCACGCGACCGCTGATACGCACGAATTCCTCATGCGATCCCGAGTCCTCGAAATCGAAACCAGACATTCCGCCCCTCTGGCTCGCCCAGACAGCCCAGGGGGCGAGCACCACAGAATAACACTGTTCTCGCGATAGGAGAGCCGTCAATAACCAATTGACGTCACAGGGCCATTGGAACCCCCGCGCGACATTTCGTCGCAGCGGCTAGACCGACATAAACCTGAAATGTCCGTGGTGGGTGGTAGTCCCTAGGGGAGTCGAACCCCTCTCTCCAGAATGAAAATCTGGCGTCCTAACCGATAGACGAAGGGACCACGGCGCCTGCATTAGGCGGGTATTCGCATGTAAAGTCTAAGTAGGCTTCGCGGTGGTAGTCCCTAGGGGAGTCGAACCCCTCTCTCCAGAATGAAAATCTGGCGTCCTAACCGATAGACGAAGGGACCACGTGGCCGCGAAGAGCAGGCGATATACAAAGCTTCCCCCCAGGGCGCAAGCGACTGAGAGCAGTTTTTTCAAGTCATTCGCATGCGGGGGTCGGCGACGTCCTCGATCTCAAGTTGGACGCCTTCCCGGCCCATATAATCGTCCGGTTTCAGACGGCCCACGACGTGCAGCGCGCCGCCGCCGGCCAGCAGGCGCTCGCCCAGGGGGGTCTCGGCCGAGCGCCAGGAGATCGCCTTGATTCGGTCGCCCGACGGTCCGACCAGGTCGACTCGCACGTGGCCGCCCTTCATCGCCATCATCCGCTCGGGGCGAACACCGGCCAGGGCGAACATCGGCTCGGGATTGCCCGGACCGAACGGCGCCAGCTGCTGGAACTCGGTCCAGAGGGCGCGATTGGCGGCCCGGGGCTGGACCAGGGCGTCGATATCCACGCCCTCGACGCCCACCGCCTCCATCTCGCCGGCCAGGCGCTCTTCCAGGAAGGCGCGGAACTCCGGGATGGAATCCGGGCGGATCGACAGGCCCGCCGCCATGGCGTGGCCGCCGCCGGCCATCAGCAGGCCCGCCTCGAACGCCGCCTGGATCGCCGCGCCCAGGTTGACGCCGGGCTGCGAGCGGCCCGAGCCCTTGCCGACATTGGCGGCGCGATCGATGCCGATCACCACCACGGGCTTGCGGTAGCGCTCGCGCAGGCGGCCGGCGACGATGCCGATCACCCCGGGGTGCCAGCCCTCCCCGGCCACCACGATCACCGGGGCGTCGGGATTGAAGTTGCTGCCGCGCTCGAGCATGGCGGCGGCTTCCTCGACCACGCCCGCCTCGACCGCCTTGCGCTCCGTGTTGAGGCCGTCGAGTTCCTCGGCGAGGACGCGGGCCTCCTCGGGATCGTCCGTGGACAGCAGGCGCGCGCCGAGGTCCGAGCGGCCGATCCGTCCGCCGGCGTTGATGCGCGGGCCCAGGATGAAGCCGGCGTGGAACACGCTGGCCGGGCCGGAGCCCTTGCCCACCTCGAACAGCGCCTTCAGGCCCGGATTGCCCCAACTGGACATGGTCCGCAGGCCCAACGTGGTCAGGGCGCGGTTGAAGCCGACCAACTGGGTGACGTCGCAGACCTCGCCCATGGCCACTAGGTCCAGCCATTGGCGCAGATCGGGCTGTGGGCGTTCATCGGTGAACAGGCCGCGCTTGCGGGCCTCGCGGTTCAGGGCGGCCAGCAGGACGAAGGTCACGCCGGCGGCGGCCAGCACCCCCTGCCCGCTCTGGCAGCCCGGACGGTTGGGATTGACCACGGCGGCGGCGGCCGGCGGGTCCTCGCGCATCAGGTGGTGGTCGATCACCACCACTTCGAGGCCGATGGTGGCGGCGCTGGCGATGGCGTCATAGGCGGCCGCCCCGCAGTCCAGGGTGACGACCAGCTCGGCGCCGGTGTCGCGGATGGTCTTGAAGGCCGCGGGGCTGGGGCCGTAGCCCTCGGTCAGGCGGTCGGGAATATAGATGGGCAGCTCGACGCCCATGTAACGGAACCAACGCACCAGTTGGGCGGCGCTGGTTGCGCCGTCGACGTCGTAGTCGGCGAACACCATGGTCGAGCGACCGCTCTCCAGCGCGTCGATCAGGATCTCGGCGGCCCGGTCCATGTCCGTGAAACTGGACGGATCGGGGAACAGCGCCTTCAGCGTGGGCCGCAGATAGTGCTCGGCCGCGTCGACGCCGACGCCGCGCGACGCCAGGGCCCGGGCCAGGGGCTCGGACAGGCCGTGGACCTGCTGGTGGCTGCGCGCCGCCGCAGCGTCGCCCGGCCGCTCGCGCCAGGCCCGGCCGCTGATCGAGCGGGAGACGTCGAGGAAGTGGCCCGTCTCGAGCGGGGCGTGTCCGTCGGCGGCCATGGCTCAGCCCTCCCGCGCGGGAAAGCGGCCGGAAATGCGGAGCTTGGCTGTCGTGGTCATCTCCCGAACCTACGCCTGTTGGCGGATTCGCTCCATGCGGCGCGAGGATGGAAGATAGGGCGTGGGTGCGTCAGAAACGGACGCGCCACCGGGGGACATGCCCTTGCGGCGTGTCCCCATCGGCAGGCGCGGCGCTTGTACAGGGGACACGCCACAAGGGCATGTCCCCGGCTTAAGCCGACAACTCCGCCACCAGCGTCACCTCGTTGGCCGAGCCCAGCACCACCGGCACGCGCTGGTGCAGCTTGGTGGGCTGGATGTCGAGGATCGGGTTCACACCGTCGGTCGACTGGCCGCMGGCCCGCTCGACGATCAGCGACATCGGGTTGGCTTCGTAGAGCAGGCGCAGCTTGCCCGGCTTGTCGGGCTCGCGGGCGTCCCACGGGTACATGAAGATCCCGCCGCGCATCAGGATGCGGTGGACGTCGGCCACCATCGAGGCGACCCAGCGCATGTTGAAGTTCTTGCCGCGCGGGCCCGACTTGCCCTGCAAGCAGCCGTCGATATAGGCGCGCACCGGCGCGGCCCAGTGACGCTGGTTGGACATGTTGATCGCGAACTCGGCGGTGTCGGCCGGGATCGACACAGTCTGGTGCGTCAGCCGCCAGGCGCCGTCGGCGTCCAGCGTGAAGCCGACGACGCCCTTGGACAGGGTCAGGACCAGCATGGTCTGGGGGCCGTAGACCGCATAGCCGGCGGCGACCTGCTGGCGGCCGGGCAGCAGGAAGTCGGCCTCGGTGGGCGCGACACCGGCCGGCGCGGGCAGGATCGAGAAGATCGTGCCGACCGACACGTTGACGTCGATGTTGCTGGAGCCGTCCAGCGGGTCGAAGGTCACCAGGAAGCCGCCGACGGCCCCGGTGGTCTCGATCACCTCCAGCTCCTCGGACGCCAGGCCCGCCACCAGCGGACAGTCGTTCAGCGCGTCGCGCAGGATGTCGTTGGTGATGATGTCGAGCTTCTTCTGCTCTTCGTCCTGGACGTTGACCTGGCCGGCCGCGCCCAGGCTGCCCGAGATCGCGCCGGAGGCCACGACCTTGCTGATCTGGGCGCAGGCGCCGGCGATCGCGGTGACGACGGCCTTCACCTCGTCGCCAGCGGGCTCCTGGGCGAGCCATCCGGCGAGATCGGTCAGCGTGGTCATACGGGGCCTCGTAGGGAGAAAAGGATTCGTGGGCGACCTTAGCGGAAGGCCGGGGCCTTTTCCGCCGATTGATCGGAAAAGGCCTCTAAATCATGGCTTTGACGCAGTTTGACGACGACGGCGGCAGCCTCGTCGGAAAATGCCCTAGGCTTTCCGCTTCATGCGCACTTCGCGCACCGTGCCGGTCGACGAGTTCATGACCAGCGTATGGGTGTGGACGAAGCCGTCCTTGTAGGTCACCCCGTCCAGCAGGTTGCCCCAGGTGACGCCGGTGGCCGCGAAGATCGCGTCGTCGCGGACGATCTCGTGCAGGTCGTACTTCTTGTCGAGCTCGGTGATGCCCCACTTGGCGGCCCGGGCGCGCTCGTCGCCGTTGCGGAACAAGAGGCGCCCCTGGAACTGGCCGCCGACGCATTTCAGCGCCGCGCAGGCAAGCACGCCCTCGGGCGCGCCGCCGGAGCCGACATAGAGGTCGATGCCGGTCGAGGGATCGGTCGTGGCGATCACGCCGGCCACGTCGCCGTCGGTGATCAGATAGACCCGCGCGCCCACCGAGCGGACGCTGGCGATGATCTCGGCGTGACGGGGGCGGTCCAGCACGCAGACGGTGATGTGCTCGGGATCGACGCCCTTGGCGGCGGCCACGGCCTTGATGTTCTCGGCGGGCGACTTGTCCAGGTCGATCACCCCGGCCGGCAGGCCCGGACCGCAGGCGATCTTGTCCATGTAGGTGTCGGGCGCGTTCAGCAGGCTGCCCTTGGGCGCCCAGGCCATGACGGCCAGCGCGTTGGGCATGGCCTTGGCCGTCAGGGTGGTGCCTTCCAACGGGTCCAGGGCGATGTCGATGGCGGGGCCCTGCCCCGTGCCGACCTTCTCGCCGATATAGAGCATGGGCGCTTCGTCGCGCTCGCCCTCGCCGATCACGATCTCGCCGTCGATCGCCAGTTCGTTCAGAGCGTTGCGCATGGCGTCGACGGCGGCCTGGTCAGCCGCGATCTCGTCGCCCCGGCCCACCATCGTCCACGAGGCGATGGCGGCGGCTTCGGTCACGCGGACCGCGTCCAGGACCAGCGAACGGTCCAGGGTCTTCGAACTCATCAACGTCTCCCAGCCTATGCGAGGCTTTCCTTGCCGACCGCTTGGCGCGGTTCTCAGATGCGCGCGACGCGCAAAAGGCGGGGACGCTCTAGCACGGCGTGCAGTTTTTCGATGCGACTAATCGCGTCGAGGAGATTGGATTCGGGAGTCGCATGCGTGACGAGCACGATCGGAACGCCCCCCGCGCCCTCGACGGGTTTCTGCAGGAAGCTGTCGATCGAGACCGCGCATTCGGCCAGGGTCTCGGAGATGGCGGCGATGGCGCCGGGCTCGTCGCGGACCATGATCCGCAGATAGGCCTTGCCCACCGAACGGGCCGGATCGACGGCCACGAACGGCTTCAGCTGTCCGGCCGGAGCCTGGAACACCGGGCGCTTGGCGCCGGTCATCACGTCGGCGATGTCGGCGGCCACGGCGGCGGCGGTCGGGCCCGCGCCCGCGCCCGGCCCCTGGATGAAGATCCGACCGATCCGCTTGCCCTCGATGAACAGGGCGTTGAGCGCCCCGCCGGCCTGGGCCAGCGGATGCTCCAGCGGGACCAGCGACGGATGCACCTTCACCGACACGCCGTCGTCGCTCTTGGCGGCGCCGGCCACCAACTTGATGCGGTAGCCGAGGTCCTTGGCCAGCTTGATGTCGAGCAGTTCGACGTCGCTGATGCCCTCGATCTCGGCGGCGCCGAAGTCGGGCGCGCAGCCGAAGGCCAGGGCGGCCAGGATGCTGATCTTGTGGCCGGCGTCGAAGCCGCCGACATCCATGGTCGGATCGGCCTCGGCATAGCCCAGGCCCTGGGCCTCGCGCAGCACGTCGGCGAAGTCGCGGCCGGTCTTCTCCATCTCGCTGAGGATGAAGTTGCAGGTGCCGTTGAGGATGCCGGCCACGCCGATCACCTCGTCGCCGACCATGGCCTCGCGCAGCATCTTCACCGCCGGCGTGCCGCCCATGACGGCCGCTTCGAACAGCAGCGGCGCGTCGTTGGCCTCGGCCAGGGCGGCCAGTTCCGCGCCGTGCTCGGCGATCAGGGCCTTGTTGGCGGTGACCACCGGCTTGCCCAGCTTCAGGGCGGCCTCGACGGCGGCCTTGGCCGGGCCGTCGCTGCCGCCGACTAGTTCGACGAACAGGTCGACGTCCGGCGACGAGGCCAGGGCGACCGGATCGTCGAACCAGGTCAGGCCCGAGATGTCGACCGTGCGCGGCCGCGACTTGGAGCGGGCCGAAACCGCCGTCACCACGGCCCGATCGCCGGCGGGGGCGAAGTCCGGCTGCTCGGCCAGGAACTGCAATAGCCCTCCGCCGACGGTGCCGAGGCCGGCGACGCCGACGCGCCAGGTTTTCTGGGTCATGCTTGCATTCCTAGTTCGATCGGCCGTGCGACGCCCCTACCCTTTCGGGTCGGCGGCTCAGACCTGTTCCATCTTGTTGTGCGCCTTGGCCAGGATGGTGTCGGCGTTGGCGATGAACTTCTTGACGTTGCGGGCGGCCTGCTTGATCCGCTGCTCGTTCTCGACGAGGCCGATGCGGACATAGCCCTCGCCGTATTCGCCGAAGCCGATGCCGGGAGCCACGGCGACGCCGGCCTCCTCGATCAGCAGGCGCGAGAACAGCATCGAGCCGGCGGCTTCGAACTGCGGGGGGATCTTGGCCCAGGCGAACATCGAGGCCGGCGGATTGGGAATTTCCCAACCGGCGCGTTTCATCGACGACACCAGGGTGTCGCGACGGCCTTTATAAATGGCGCGGATCTCGTCGACGCAGTCCTGGGGGCCGTTCAGCGCGGCGGCCGCGGCCACCTGCACCGGGGTGTAGGCGCCGTAGTCCAGGTACGACTTCACCCGGGCCAGGGCGGCGCAGATACGGGCGTTGCCGACCACCATGCCCACGCGCCAGCCGGCCATGGCGTAGGTCTTCGACAGCGAGTTGACCTCGACGGCGATGTCCTTGGCCCCGTCGACCTGCAGGATCGAGGGCGGCGGGTTGTTGTCGAAATAGATCTCGCCATAGGCCACGTCGCTGATCACCAGCAGTTCGTGCTTCTTCGCCAGGGCGACGGCGTCCTTGTAGAAGTCCAGGTCCACCCACTGGGCGGTCGGGTTGGACGGATAGGACAGGATCAGCACGCTGGCGGGCGGCACCGAGTGCTTGGCCGCGCGGCTGATGTTGGACAGGTACTGCTCGGGGCTCAGGGCCGGCACGTGGCGGATGACGCCGCCGGCCATGATGAAGCCGAAGGCGTGGATCGGATAGGCCGGGTTCGGACAGATGACCACGTCGCCGGGGGCGGTCAGGGCCTGGGCCAGGTTGGCGAAGCCTTCCTTGGACCCCAGGGTGGCGATCACCTCGGTGTCGGGGTTCAGCTTCACGCCGAACCGGCGACCGTAGTAGCCGGCCATGGCCTTGCGCAGGCCGGCGATGCCCTTGGACGCCGAATAGCGGCCGGCCTTCGGGTCTCGCGCGGTTTCGATCAGCTTGTCGACGATGTGCTTGGGCGTGGGCATGTCGGGATTGCCCATCCCGAAGTCGATGATGTCGGTGCCCTCGGCGCGCAGGCGCGCCTTGATCTTGTTCACCTCTTCAAAGACGTAGGGCGGGAGGCGACGGATACGGTGGAAATCGGAGGTCATGGAATGCTCATTGCGCCGCAGCGGCGCGCCGGGAGCGGATGTCGGGCATGGATAGACCCCGGGCGGGGTATAGCCAAGCCAGTTACGGGAATTTTATGCCTCCGTCGCCCTATTGGGGCTTGGACGGAGGCGCAGTAGCTCGGTCGCGCGCCGCCTTTGCGAAGGCTTCGGTCGCGGCGCGGTCGGCGTCGGTGGGGATGTCGCTCGGCGGGGCCTTGCCCAGCTTGCGGGCCTTGGACGCGTAGCCCTCGGTGTCGGACAGGGTCCAGGTGCCGGGCGCGGTGTCGCGCTTCAGCTTGTCGGCGGCCACCTTTTCGGCGCCCACGGCCTTCTTGAACTCGACGGGCGTGCGCACGTCGGTCGGGATCGGCGGAATGTCGACGAAGCGCGGCAGGTCGGCGTGCTTGGAAGCCGCGGCCGCGGCGTTGGCGCCGGCGGCCACGGGCGAGCTGGGATCGGCCGGCGGCGGCGAGAACGGCGACACCGAGGACATCGACGAGGCGCACGCGGTCAGTCCCGCCAGCAGGCCCACAGTCAGGCTGACTTGGGCCGCGCCGCGAAAGAGTACGCCGAGACGCACGATTTTACCGGTTTCGTCGTTCATCTTGTCTCAGGTCTTATGCGATGATCGCGGCGAGCGAAAGGCCATCCACGCCGCCAAGGTGAGATGGCCCAAGACAAGACGGCGGAAGGAAGTCCATGGCCACGACCGAAACCTCCCCCAAACCGCGCAAAAAGCCCGCCGCCAAGGCGGATGCGGCCCCGAACGCCGCCAAGACCAAGAGCAAGGCCGCGCCGAAGGTTCCGCCGAAAGTCGATCCGCAACCGGACTCCCGCGCCCAGGCCGCCGAATCGGCCACCCACGCCGGACGTGCCGGGCCGCCGCCGGTTTCCAGCGCCCTGCCCGACTTCGAGGCCTTCCTGTCGCCCGACCAGCGCCAGATGCTGGAGACGCTGTCGGCCAACCTGGCCCGCGCCGCCGTCACGGCCCAGGGCGCGATCGCCGAGGCCGCCCTGCGCCAGGCCGACCGTCCCGCCGCCCTCAGCCCCGATCCCTTCCACGTCGGTCCGGCCTTCAACGAGGTGATGACCAGCCTGGCCGCCCAGCCCGACCGGCTGCTGCGCGCCCAGGCCGATCTCTTCAGCCGCTATATGGACCTGTGGCAGTCGGCCGCCCGCAAGATGACCGGCGAGCCGACCCAGCCCGTGGTCGCCCCGGCCCAGGGGGACAAGCGGTTCAGCGACCCCGACTGGGCGTCCAACCCGATGTTCGACATGATGAAGCAGAGCTATCTGCTGTCATCGAACTGGCTGAACGACCTGGTCTCGCAGGCGCAGGGCGTGGATCCGAACGTCAAGCGCCGGGTCGAGTTCTTCACCAAGATGCTGACCGACGCCTTCTCGCCGTCGAACTTCCTGATCTCCAACCCCGCCGCCCTGCGCGAGGTGATGCAGAGCAAGGGCGAGAGCCTGGTGCGCGGCATGGAGAACTTCGCGGCCGACCTGGAGCGCGGCGGCGGGCAACTGGCGATCAGCCAGACGGACCTGGCCAAGTTCAAGGTCGGCGAGAACGTCGCCACGGCCCCGGGCAAGGTGGTCTACCAGAACGACATCCTGCAGCTGCTGCAGTTCGCGCCGACCACCGAGACGGTGCACGAGATCCCGCTGCTGATCTTCCCGCCGTGGATCAACAAGTTCTACATCCTGGACCTGCGGCCCGAGAACTCGATGATCCGCTGGCTGACGGCCCAGGGCTTCACGGTGTTCGTGGCCTCGTGGGTCAATCCCGACAGCCGCCAAGCCGACAAGACCTTCGAGGACTACATGCTGGAGGGCATCTACGACGCCACCCAGCAGGTCATGACCCAGACCGGCGTCAACAAGGTCAACACCGTCGGCTACTGCATCGGCGGCACGCTGCTGTCGTGCGCCCTGGCCCACATGGCCGCCAAAGGGGATAAAAGGATAAGTTCGGCCACCTTCTTCGCCGCCCAGCAGGACTTCTCCGAGGCCGGCGACCTGCTGCTCTTCACCGACGAGGCCTGGATCAAGACCATCGAGGAGCAGATCGACCGCCAGGGCGGCTACCTGCCCAGCCAGTCGATGGCCGACACCTTCAACAGCCTGCGCGGCAACGACCTGATCTGGTCGTTCTTCATCAACAACTACCTGATGGGCAAGGAGCCGCGGCCGTTCGACCTGCTGTTCTGGAACGCCGACCAGACGCGCATGCCCAAGGCGCTGCACCTCTACTACCTGCGCAACTTCTACAAGGACAACGCCCTGACCCAGGGCCGCCTGACCCTGGGCGACGAGAAGCTGGACCTGTCGAAGGTCAAGACGCCGATCTATGTGCAGTCGTCCAAGGACGACCACATCGCCCCCTATCGCAGCGTGTATCGCGGCGCGCGGGCGTTCGGCGGGCCGGTGACATTCACCATGGCCGGCTCGGGCCACATCGCCGGTGTGATCAACCATCCGGACGCCAACAAGTACCAGCACTGGACCAACGAGCACCTGCCCGGCTCGGTCGAGGGCTGGCGAGCCGGCGCGGTCGAGCATCCCGGCTCGTGGTGGCCGCACTGGGCCACTTGGCTGAAGGCCAAGTCGGGCAAGCAGGTCGCGGCCCGCGACCCGGCCAAGGGCGTCCTCAAGCCGATCGAGGACGCCCCCGGCAGCTATGTGCGGGTCAGGTCGAACGCGGCCAGCTAGATGAGTCCCACCTCGTAGGCCAGTTCGACCGGCATCGCCTCGGCGCGGTCGATCAGCGGCCGCACGCGTTCCAGGTGCTCGGTGAAACGCGGATCGCGGCGAAAGCGCTCGGCGTCCTGGGCCGTGTCGAACGACGAGATCAGCACCACCACGCCCTTGGCCGGCGACTGCAGCATCCGGCTGCCGCGCACGCCCTGGACCTGGCCACGCACCCGCATGAACTGATCGTGCTGCAGGGCGACGAACTCGTCGAACTTGCCGGGCTTGGTCTGGATGATGCTGACGCTGAAGACCGGCGGATCGGACAAGGCGGCGGCGATCGCGGCGCGGTCAGGGACGGTCAGAGTGGTCATGCTGGCTCCTGAAGGGCGTTGCCGTGGAAGGAGCCCCCCGTGTAAAACCTCAACCAAAGTTGAGGTCAAGCGCGAATGTCCAAGCCCGATTTCGCCGTCCAGGGCGGCACGCTGAGCGTCGGCGAAGTGGCCCGGCGGAGCGGCGTGGCGATCTCGACCCTGCATTTCTACGAGACCAAGGGCCTGATCTTCAGTCTGCGGACCGAGGGCAACCAGCGCCGCTATCCGCGCGGGATCCTGCGCCGGGTGGCGGTGATCAAGGTCGCCCAGCGCACCGGCATCCCCCTGGCCTCGATCCAGGCGGCGCTGGCGGCCCTGCCCCAGGGTCGAGCGCCGACCGCCGAGGACTGGGCCGAACTGTCGCGCGCGTGCGGGCCGAACTGGACGAGCGCATCCGGAGCCTCACCCAGCTTCGCGACCAGTTGGACGACTGCATCGGCTGCGGCTGCCTGTCCCTGAAGACCTGCCCGCTGCGAAACCCGCAGGACGCCCTGGGCGCCCAGGGGGCCGGGCCGCGCCTTCTGGAGCCCGACGCGGGCTAGCGCCACGTCGTCGACCCATGTTCGCCTAAAACTCGCCGGGATTCTGGTGGAGCTTTCCGGACATGGGACTCAACCGCCGGACCGCACTAGGGATGCTGGTCGCGACGCCGATCTTCGGCGTGGGCGAGGCCTTGGCGCGTCCGGTTCCGGCGTCCGGCGGCGAACGCCTGGCCCAAGCCGCGCGCGAGCAGGTGGGCGTCACCAAGGCCTACGATCCCAGCTATCGCGCCATCCCCTACCCCAACGGCGACGTGCTGCGCTCGACCGGCGTCTGCGCCGACGTGGTGGTGCGCGCCGCCCGCGACGCCTGGCGGGCCGACCTGCAGCAGCTGATCCACGAGGACATGACCCGAAGTTTCGACGCCTATCCCTCGCGGCGCGCCTGGGGGCTGAAGGGGCCGGACTCCAACATCGACCATCGCCGGGTGCTGAACCTGGAGACCTACCTGACCCGCCAGCGCGCCCGGGTGGCGGCCGCGCCGCCCAAGGCCGCCGGCGACAGCTTCGACGACCCGCGTCCCGGCGACATCCTGACCTGGCGGGTCTGGGGTGGCCGTCCCCACATCGGCGTGGTCAGCGAAGGCCCTGAACGCGTGCGCGTGGTCCACAACATCGGCTGGGGCGCCAAGGAGGAGCCGCTGTGGATGTTCAAGCTCCACACGGCGGTCGGGCACTATCGCTGGCGGGCGTGAGGCGGCCCGGTCGCGGAGCCTAGAGCCCCGCGCCTTCCTTCAGGCCCAGCATCAGGTTCAGGTTCTGCACCGCCGCGCCGGACGCGCCCTTGCCCAGGTTGTCGAGCAATGCCACCAGGCGGACCTGGCCGCTGTTTTCCGAGCCGAACACGAACAGCTTCAGGCGGTTGGTGTTGTTCAGCCCCTCGGGATCCAGGGTGACCAGGCTCTTGGCCTCGTGCAGCGACGCCACCTCGACGAAGGCTTCGCGGGCGTAGTGGTCGGCCAGGGCCTCGTGGATCTCGGTCATCGAGACGCTGCCGTTCAGCATGCCCAGATGCAGGGGCAGTTCGACCAGCATGCCCTGGGCGTAGCGCCCCACGGCCGGGGTGAAGATCGGCCGGGTCAGCAGGCCGCCGTGGGCCTGGATCTCGGGCAGGTGCTTGTGGTTCAGCCCCGTGGCGTAGATCCGGTACGGAACCTTGGTGTAGTGCGGCGAGGTCTCGTCCTCGAACTCGGCGATCATCGCCTTGCCGCCGCCGCTGTAGCCCGACACGGCGTTGAACGAGATCGGCAGGTCGGCCGCGATGATGTCGGCGCTGACCAGCGGCCGGGCCAGGGCAATGGCGCCGGTCGCGTAGCAGCCGGGGTTCGACACCCGGGTCGACTTGGCGACCTTGCCGCGTTGCTCCTCGTCCAGTTCGGGGAAGCCGTAGGTCCAGCCGGCCGCGGTGCGGTGGGCGGTCGAGGCGTCGATCACCTTGACCTTCGGGTCCTCGATCAGCGCCACGGCTTCCTTGGCCGCGTCGTCGGGCAGGCACAGGATCACGGCGTCGGCGCCGTTCAGCATCGCCTTGCGAGCCTCCGGGTCCTTGCGCTTGTCAGGATCGATCGAGACCAGTTGCAGGTCCTTGCGGCCGACCAGACGCTCACGGATCTGCAACCCGGTGGTGCCTGCTTCGCCGTCGATGAAGACCTTGGGGGCCATGCGCCCTCCCGTAACCCGAACTTGAGGAGCGGACGATCTAGCCTACTCCGATGGGGAGCGAAACGGGTCTTTAAGCCACGCCTGGACGGTTTTGTTGCGCCGCAGCGACTTAGGCGACCGCGTCGGATCCCGGAACCATCCTGGCGATGGCCTGTGACAGTATTCGCGTACCGTCTCCGAGCGCGTCCAGATTGTCGCTGTCGACGAAGAACGCGTCCTCATAGGCCTCGTCGTCATAGGCGTTGAGCACCTTGATCGGCAGGGTCCAGGGGAACAGGTCGACCGCCTCGATCAGCTCGCGGAAGAGAACGCTGGAGCGGGTGTTCAGCGTGTCTCGGTAGCGCGACGTCACCGGCGGGATGACGACGGTCACCTGGTGCCCCAGGCGATTGGCCAGGGCCAGGATCTTCAGCAGGTAGTAGTCGGCGCCGGACTCGTAGTTGTTCTTGATGTGCGACAACAGGCGGGCCTGGAACGTCGAGGCCGAGGCCGCGACCTGGTCGTTCGGCAGGAAGCCGGCGCGACCGTCCAGCTTGGCGGTCTCCTCGATCAGGGTGGCGGCCATGCCGTCCTGCAGCTGCTGGGTCAGGGCCTGCGCCAAGCGGGTCAGGGGCTCGGACTGGTATTCGACGTCCAGATCGAACAGCGCGCTGCACAACGGACCGATCTCGCTCTCGTCGGGGCTGTGCTCCAGCACGCGGCCGGGCGAGAACACCGAATAGAACAGCACCAGGTTCTTCAGGTTCGGACAGAGCGTGATCGTTCGCTGATACAGCGAATGGCAGTGCTTCAGGTCCAGCGACCGGTAGCAGAGATTGAACGAATTGGGGACGTGGGCCGGGTCGAAGCCGTGGTCGCCGTGCGACGAGCCCAGGACGATGGTCTCCAGCGTGTCGCGCGCCTGCTCCAGCATGACGCGCTTGGCGCCCAGCGGCAGGATCGACTCCCGGACGGCCTGACTGACTTCCATGACGCCCTCGAGATCCGCTGCGAGATGGAGGCGTGACCGCGGCCATCGAACGGGCGGCAAGGTACCGGCAGATTCGGGGTTTCAGGCAAAAAAAGAGGCCGCGGAAACCGCGGCCTCTTTCTTCGAGGAACTTGAAACGCTTAGCGCTTCGAGAACTGGAAGGAGCGGCGGGCCTTGGCCTTGCCGTACTTCTTACGCTCGACGACGCGGCTGTCGCGGGTCAGGAAGCCGTGCGGCTTCAGCAGGGTGCGCAGGCCGGGCTCGTAGTAGGTCAGGGCCTTGGACAGGCCGTGACGCACGGCGCCGGCTTGGCCCGACAGGCCCGAGCCTTCCACGGTGACGACGACGTCGAACTGGCCCAGGCGGTCGGTGACCTCCAGGGGCTGGGCGATCATCATGCGCAGCACGGGGCGAGCGAAATAGACTTCCTGGTCACGACCGTTGATCGTGATCGAGCCCTTGCCCGGCTTGATCCAGACGCGAGCGATCGCGTTCTTGCGCTTGCCGGTCGCATAGGCGCGGCCCTGGGCGTCGATCTTGGGTTCGGCGGGAGCGGCAGCTTCCGGGTTGCTGGACAGGCTGGCCAGCGCGTCAAAGCCTTGAGCTTCAGACATGACTTAGGCGCTCCGGGTGTTCTTGGCGTTGCGCGAAGCGAAATCGATCACTTCAGGGCTCTGCGCTTGGTGCGGGTGCTCACCGTTGTTGTAGATGAGCAGGTGGGTCAGTTGCTTGCGCGCCAGGGGGCTTTCCTTGGGCAGCATGCGCTCGACGGCCTTTTCGAGGACGCGTTCCGGGAAGCGGCCTTCCAGCAGCTTGCGCGGGGTGGTCGACTTGACGCCGCCCGGGTGACCGGTGTGGCGGTAGTAAACCTTGTCGTCCAGCTTCTTGCCGGTGAACTTCACCTTGTCGGCGTTGATGACGACGACGAAGTCGCCGCAGTCAACGTGCGGGGTGTAGTCGGGACGATGCTTGCCGCGAAGACGCATGGCGATGAACGTCGCCAGACGACCGACAACGGCGTCCTGGGCGTCGACCACGATCCACTTCTTCTCGACCTCGGCGGGCTTCAGGGAAGCCGTGGTCTTTTGCATGGGATTGATCCGTATTCCTTGTGCGTCGGGGGCCAAGGAAAGCGGCTCCGTCTGCGTGAGGGGCGGCAGGTACAGGAGCGTTCGCGGCCTGTCAACAATGCGCGCGCAGAAAACTCCGCAAACCCTTACGGGACAAGGGATTTCGTGATTGGGTATTATGATACCGCATTATGCCGTCCGTCATCCTCGGACTTGTTCACCCCGGCCTCAGCCGCCCCTGAAACGCAGAACGGGGCGCCGCGAACGCAGCGCCCCCTCCCTCACCTATGCGGAAGCCGACAAAGGGGTCCTCGGGACAAGCCCGAGGATGACGATCTTTATTGAGCGTCGAAGCCGTAGGCGTGGCGCATGACCTGGTAGAGGAAGCTCTCCTCCACCACGCCGTGGACCAGATAGGCGCCGGGCCCGTCGGCGAACACGCCCACGTCCTCGCCCGAGTGGGCCGAGCTGCCCAGGAAGGCCGTGGCGTTCTGGTGGTAGTCGATGTCGTCGGTGTCTTCCTTGGTCGGGTCGGCGCGCAGGTTGGAGCCTTCCGGGCCGCCGGGACCGGTGGCGAAGCTCAGCACGGTGTAGGGCTTGCCGTCGCCGGCCATGATCGGCTCGCCCTCGTTGCCGGCCAGGCCCAGGATCGGGCTGTTGCGGGCGGCGTAGCCCGAGATCACCAGGCCGTGGCTGTGGTCGGCGGTGACGATGACCAGGGTGTCGTCCAGGTTCACCTTGTCCAGAACCGCCTGGATCGCCTTGGAGAACTCGACCGTCTCGGTCAGGGTCCGCTTGGCGTTGTTCATGTGGCTGCCCATGTCGATCTTGCCGCCCTCGACCAGCAGGAAGTAGCCCTTGGGGTTCTTCGACAGCAGGTCGACGGCCTTGGTGGCCATGGCCGCCAGCGTCGGCACGCCCTCGCCCAGGAGCGGGCGCTCGACCTCGTAGGGCAGGTGTTCCTTGGCGAACAGGCCGAGCACGGGGCCGGTCTTGGCCGGATCCAGCGCCGCCAGCTGGGCGTCGGTGGTCACATAGGCGGCGTTGGGGGCCTTCAGCCATTCGGCGGTCAGGTCGCGGCCGTCGGCGCGCTTGCCGTCCTTGGCCTCGGGCAGGAAGCGCGAGCGCCCTCCCCCCAGCGCCACGTCCAGGCGGATGCCGGCCGGGGCCTCGACCAGCTGGCGGGCGATGTCCTTGCAGCCGGCGGCCAGGGCGTCGGTGGGCATGTCGCCGTCGCCTTCCCAGTCGCGATAGGCGGTGTGGGCGTAGGTCCCGGCCGGCGTGGCGTGGGTGATGCGGGTGGTGGTGACCGCGCCGGCCGACAGGCCGTGGGCCTTGGCCAGTTCGGCGATGGTCTCGACGCGCTGTCCGGCCTCGGTCTCGCACTTCTCGGGGATCGTCACGCCGGTCAGGCCGATGATCTTGTTGCGGGTCTTCACGCCGGTGGTGATGGCGGTGATCCCCGCCGCGCTGTCGGTCACCTGGGTGTCGTGGCTGTAGGTCTTGGACAGGGCCGTCCAGGGCAGCTTCTCGAACGACAGCGAATTGCTCTCGCCGTCGACGCCGCGCTGCTGGCCTTCATAGATGCGGCTGGCGACCACGGTGGAGATGCCCATGCCGTCGCCCAGGAACAGGATGACGTTCTTGGCCTTGCCGGTGCGCGGATTGACCGTCAGGGCCTTGGCCAGGGCGGCCTGACCGGCCTGGTAGTAGGCGTCGCCGGGCGCGGCGTTGGCCACGGGGGCCGGCTTCGGGGCGGGCTTGGGCGCGGCGTGGACGACGGCGGGCGCGGCGGCCAGGAGCATGGCTCCGGCGAGAAACAGGGGGGCGCGGATCACGGTAAGCTCCAGCTGGGACATCGCTCGTCCTGTGCTGTGTTTTCGTGACAGTTCGTTGTGCGCCCCTGTGGAAAGCCTCGCCCTAGGGTCTTCTGACCCGCCAGGCGAAGGCCGTGGCCGTGGCCAGCAAGATCGCCGCCCCGGCCTGGTGCAGCACGCCCAGGGCCAGCGGCACGGCGGCCATCAGGGTCCAGATGCCCAGGCCCGCCTGCAGGCAGACCACTCCGACCAGCACGAAGGCCATCAGCTTGGCCTCCTCCGGCAGGCGGCGCGAACGGCTCGCGGCCACGCCGATGACGATGGCGGCGATGAACAGGGCGTAGGCCATCAGCCGGTGGTGCAGCTGCACCGCGCCCTGGCTGTGGGCGATCGTGCCCCAGAAGCCGTGGCCTGCGTATTCGGCAGGGATCAGCGCGCCGTTCATCAGCGGCCAGTCGTTGTAGACCAGACCCGCGTCGTTGCCGGCCACCAGAGCGCCCAGCAGGCTCTGGAAGAACACCGCGCCCAGGAAGCCCAGGGCCCAGCCACGCCAGTCGGTGCGCTCCTCGATGCGCGGCGAGCCGGACCAGGCGTCCAGGGCGGTCCACACCAGGGCGACGAACAGCACCAGGGCCAGGCCCAGGTGGATCATCAGCCGCTCGGGCGCCACCGAAACCCGTTCGGACAGGCCGCTGGACACCATCCACCAGCCGACCAGCCCCTGCAGGCCGCCCAGGCCGAACAGCACGGCGCAGCGCCAGATCAGGCGGCGCGGGATCATCCGGCGGACCAGGAAGAACACGAACGGGATGGCGAACGCCGCCCCGACCAGCCGGCCCAGCAGCCGGTGCGCCCACTCCCACCAGAAGATGCCCTTGTAGGCCTCCAGCGTCATGCCGGCGTTCACCAGCCTGTACTGCGGGATCTTCTTGTAGAGCTCGAAATTGGCCCGCCAGGCCTCGTCCGACATCGGCGGCAGCGCGCCCATGATCGGCTTCCACTGGGTGATCGACAGACCCGAGTCGGTCAGGCGCGTCGCGCCGCCGACCACCACCATGCCAAACACCAGGACGGCCACGACGAACAGCCAGATGGCCACGGGCCTTGAACGATCGGAACGCAAAAAGGACGTCATGACAGCCGGAAAGAACGTCAGTTGAGGGCCGAAATACGGCGAAGCCTTGCCGTACGCCTGACGCGCGGCTTCGTCCATGGCCTCATGACGCGTAAGGCCTCGCGTGCGATGATGCGGGGTCGCGGGGGTCGGAGAACATCATGAGCGGGGTTGGCGTTTTCGTGGCCGTGGTGATCGGCATCCTGGCCGGCTATGTCGCTGACCTGGTGCTGGCCCGCCGGCACGCGCTGTTCACCAAGCTCTTGATCGGCGTCGTCGGTTCGTTCATCGGAACCTTCATCGCCCAGCGGCTGGACTTCCGGTTCGACGGCTTCCTCGGCAGCCTGCTGGTCTCCAGCGTGGGCGCGATCTTCTTCCTGGCCGTCCTCGGCATTGTTTCGAGCATCTTCCGGAGACCCGCTTGAGCGCTCCCCTCATTCCCGCCCGCCTGCGCAAACTGATCGGCGGGATCGGCATCATGGTGTTCCTGGCCGCCTGGATCTGGGCCTTCACCAGCCTCTACGACTACCTGCCGAACAATCGCGCCGTGCACCTGATCTATTTCGTGGTCGCGGGCATGGGCTGGGGCCTGCCGCTGATGCCGCTGATGTCGTGGATGGGGAAAGCCGACAAGAGGATTGGTCAGTAGCTCACTGACTTGCCCCCACCTGGCGGCTTCGCCGCCTGTCCGCCCCCATAGGGGGCGGAGGACGCCCCGCAACGCCCCTCTTCCCCTATGGGGGAAGACGATCGCGAAGCGATCCGTAGGGGGCAAGTGTTCGCCGCACTGCGAATGCCGGAAACGAAAAAGGCCGCCCCGAAGGGCGGCCTTTCCATTCTTCCGGTCTCCAATTCCCCCTGAGAGGAATGGTCGGAGCGACAGGATTCGAACCTGCGACCCCTTGACCCCCAGTCAAGTGCGCTACCAGGCTGCGCCACGCTCCGATCCGGAAGGAGCGCCCTTATAGGTGCGAGCCTTGCCGGGGGCAATGGGATTTCTCGGGCAATTCCCAGGGATTTGAAGCGGCCTTCAGAGGCCCCGCAAAAGCCCGTCCAGCCGGGCTTTGACGGCCTGAAGGTCGTCCAGCGCCATGACCAGACGATCCCGCGCCTCCTCGGCCAGCTCGCCGTGCGGAGACGAATCGACGGCCGCGGCGGCCAGGACGTCCAGAGAGGCCGAGCCGTTGTCGCCCAGGCCCGCGGCGATCACGTGGGTCAGGCCCTGCTCGCGGTGCAGTTTCTGCACGCCCTTGATGGTGTAGCCCTCGGCGTGCAGCAGGGCGCGCACGCCGCTCAGCACGGCGATGTCCTGCGGGCGATAGAACCGCCGCCCGCCGGCCCGCTTCATCGGGCGAATGAAAGAGAACTTGGTTTCCCAGAAGCGCAGGACGTGCTGCGGCACGCCCAGCTCCTCGGCGGCTTCTGAAATCGTGCGGAAGGCGTTGGGCCCCTTCGCCACCGCATGATTTCCCTTAGCCGCCCAAGGCGCGGTCGATTCGCGCCTTCATGACTTGCGAGGCCCGGAAACCGATCACCCGGCGGGGCTCGATCTCGGCGGGCTCTCCCGTCTTGGGATTGCGGCCCATGCGGGCCCGCTTGTCACGCACCTGGAAGACGCCGAAACCGGAAAGCTTGACCGTTTCACCCTGTTCCAGCGCCTCGGCGACCAGATCCAGGGTGCGTTCGACCAGACCCGCGCAATCCTGGCGGGTCAGCCCGACTTCCTCGTGGACCGCCTCGCAGAGATCGGCCCGGGTCAATGTCGCGCCTTTCATGACGCCCCCTTACGCTTGATTGACAAACCTAAAGCGCCCGCGTCCGACAAGGCGGAGCCCCGTGTTTCCGCAACGCGCCCTCATCAACTCAAGCCTGCATGCCGCGATTATCGCATGGAGTCAAAGGCTGAGCGCCAAGACTTGAGACGATAGCGCAAGCTAGCGGCCCAAAACAGCCAAGCTTGGCCTTAAAGTCGCAGAACGCAGGCGCCCCAGGTCAGTCCGCCGCCCATCGCCTCGAGCAGCAGCAGCTGGCCCGGCTTGATCCGGCCGTCGGCGATTCCCTGGGCGAAGGCCAGGGGGATCGAGGCGGCCGAGGTGTTGGCGTGCAGGGCGACCGTCGAGATCACCTTGTCCTCGTCGATGCCCACCCGATGGGCGACGCCGGCCAGGATCCGCTGGTTGGCCTGGTGGGGAATGAACCAGTCGACCTCGGGGATCGTCACGTTCGCCACCGCTGCGGCGGCGTGGATCGCCTCGGATATGTTGATCACCGCATGCTTGAACACCTGGTTGCCCAGCATGCGCAGCTTGCCCACCGTGCCCGTGGTCGACGGACCGCCGTCGACATAGAGCAGCTCCTGCTTGGTGCCGTCGGCGCGCAGGGCGAAGCCGAGCACGCCCTGGTCGGCGGTGGTCCCCTGCCCTTCGCGCGGCTCCAGCACCACCGCCCCGGCCCCGTCGCCGAACAGCACGCAGGTGCCGCGATCGGTCCAGTCCATCAGCCGGGTCATGGCCTCGGCGCCGATCACGATGGCGCACTTGGCGTGGCCGCGGGCCACGAAGCCGTCGGCGACGCTGAGCGCGTAGACGAAGCCCGAGCACACGGCCTGGACGTCGAAAGCGATGCCCACCGGCGCGCCCAGCTTGCGCTGGACGATGGTGGCGGTGGCCGGGAAGGTCATGTCCGGCGTGGTGGTGGCGACGATGATCAGGTCGACGTCGGCGGCGGTCTTGCCGGCCCGCTCCAGCGCCTGCTGGGCGGCGCGGAAGGCCAGGTCCGAGACCGGCTGGTCGTCGGCCACCATGTGGCGTTGGCGGATGCCCGTGCGCTCGACGATCCAGGCGTCGCTGGTGTCGACGGTTTCGGCCAACTGGTCGTTGGTGACGATGTTGTCCGGCAGATAGGCCCCGACGCCGGTGACGGCGCTACGAATTACGCTCACTCGGAAGCTCCCTGGCCCTCGGCGCCCGACGCGCCATCAGCCGTTTCTTCTTCTGCGCCGGCGTTGAGGCCGGTTTCGGTCAGTCGCTTCAGATTGCGATCAATTTCGGCCGAGAAGTCGCTGCGCGCCAGGTCGACCGCCACGCGGATGGCCGAGGCGTAGCCGATGGCGTCCGCCCCGCCGTGGCTCTTGACCACGATGCCGTTGAGGCCCAGCAGCGGGCCGCCGTTGACCCGGCCGGGATCCAGGCGCCGGCGCATCTTCTTCAGCGCGCCCGAAGCGATCACCGCTCCGAGCATGGCCAGCGGGCCCGAGGTCAGGGTCGAGCGGATCTCGGCCGCGAAGAACCGGGCCAAGCCCTCGGCGGTCTTCAGGGCCACGTTGCCGGTGAAGCCGTCGGTGACGACCACGTCGACCGTGCCCTTGGCGATGTCGGTGCCCTCGACGAAGCCGCGATAGTCGAAGTCCAGCTTGGTTTCCTTGAGGATGGCGTGCGCCTCGCGCACCTCCTCATGGCCCTTCTGGTCCTCGGATCCGACATTGAGCAGGCCCACGGTCGGACGCTGCGAGCCGTGCACCGCGTGGTGGAAGGCCGCGCCCATGATCGCGAACTCGATCAGCTGCTTGGCGTCGCTCTCGACATTGGCGCCGACGTCGAGCACGGCCGAAACGCCCTGCATGGTCGGCCAGCTGGCCACGATCGCCGGCCGCTCCAGATTGGCGCCCATGCGCAGGATCAGTTTGGAGATCGCCATCAGGGCGCCGGTGTTGCCGGCGGAGACGCAGGCGGCGGCTTCGTTGTTGCGGATCGCCTCGACGGCGTTCCACAGGCTGGTGCCCTTGCCCCGGCGCATGGCCTGGGCGGGCTTCTCCTCCATCGAGATGGCCTTGTCGGTGTGGCGCACCTCGCTGACGGCGCGGGCGGCCGGGGACTTGGCCAGGCAGGCGTTCAACTGGGCTTCGTCGCCATGCAGCAGGAAGCGGACGTCAGGCAGGTTCTTAGCGGCGAGCGCCACGGCGGGAACGATCACGGACGGACCGTGATCCCCGCCCATGGCGTCGATCGAAATGACTACGGGGTGAGGCACGAGGCGCTATCGGCTCCTGTAGCGGCGCACCGCCCGTTCAAAAGGGGGCGTGGCAAGGCGGCGGGACGATACAGCCGCGAGAATATCACGCAAGCGGAAGGAATCGCCCATTTTCAGCCCCCCTCGCCCCCGGCGTCGGGGTCGCTCTTCAGCTTTTTCAGGGCGGCGAAGGGCGAAAGATCCACAGGTTCGGCCGGAGGTTGAAAAACCGCGCCCGGCTTGCGGGGGAACGGATCCAGCTCCAGGGCCAGGTGCTCGATCACATAGCCGGAGACGTCGATGGTCTCGCCCTCCAGCACGTCGGGCGGGTCGTCGCCCTCCGGATCGAGCGCCAAGTCGCCGTTCTCGTCGGGCGAGCTATTCTCGCTGTCGGCCGGCAGAACGCGGACCGAGAACCGCGATTCGATCGGCTCCTCGAACTCTTCGGCCGAGACGCCGCACAATTGAACGACGCGAGCGCGGATCAGGCCCGAGACCTCAGCGCCGTCCAGCCACGGACGCAGGAACACCTCGGCGTCCAGCGATTCCAGAGACACCAAGTTCAGGGTCTTGGCGATATCCGCGCGCTCAGCGGCATCCGGCTCGAAGCGCAGATCCAGGCCGCTACGGCCCATCCGGCCCAAGGTGACGCTGTAGGGCCAGGGATTGATCACGCCTTCGGCCATTGGGCCTCTCCTTGCAGCAGGGTCTCAAGCGGCTGAGCCGCCAATCGGTCGCGCGCGGCGACCACATAGTCGGTCAGGCCGGCCAAGTCGCCCTCGCCGCGCTCCTCGAAGGCCGTGCGGGCCAGGGCGGCGGTCAGCACCGAGCGATCGGGCAAGGCGTTGGCCGCCTCGTCGAACGCCTTGAGGCGGCCATAGGCGGCGCCGACCAGCTTCTTCATCTTCTTGCCGACGGCGGTGTCGGACACGCCGATCTCGCGGAAGGCGTCGTCCAGGCCGCGCGTATAGGCGTTGAAGGTCTCCTGGGAGACCTCGGCCGCCGAGTCGCCCTGGGCCTTCAGCCGCTCCAGCAGCAGCGCCACGTGCAGGGTGAACAGCTCGAACCGCCCCTCCATCGAGTCGTGCACGCCCATCTGGGCGTAAAAGACGGGCGAGCGGGCCTGAGCCGCCGCCGAGGCATAGAGTTTGCCCCCCGCCGCCTTGGCGGGCCTGGGTTTGAGCAGCCGGTCCAGAAACATCACACTCGCCTCGATTTCGCCGCGACACGGAACTAGTTAGCCGTTCAATCCACGCGGACCATTGAACTAAGCCCGCGCGGGCGATAGGTCAAAGTCAGCCTGCTTAGGTTCCGGAGCCTCAATGTTTCGTCCTGCCGTTCTCGCCGCCGCCGTCATCGGCCTCGCCGCCGTCGCCGGGGGCTGTACGCCGCTGACGAGCTATTCGGGCTTCCAGGCCATCGAAGCCAAGCCCGCCGACATGAAGATCGGCGAGGACAGCAAGTCGACCGTGACGGAAAAGCTGGGCTCGCCCTCCGCCACGTCCACCTTCGACCAGAACGCCTGGTACTACATCTCGCAGACCACCGACCGCGTGGCCTTCTACAAGCCGCGGGTGATCAAGCGCGACGTTGTGGCGATCAAGTTCAACCCGGCCGACGAAAAGGTCGCCTCGGTGGACACCTACACGCTGAAGGACGGCAAGGTCATCGCCTACAACGGCCATGAGACCCCGACCCGCGGTCGCGAGATGACGATCCTCGAGCAGCTGCTGGGCAACGTCGGCCGTGGCGGCATGCTGCCTCAGGACGACGACACCCCCGGCAACCGTCCGCAGGACCGCCGCTAGGCAGCTCCCCCCCCGGGGGGAAGCTCCGCCGTACGGTTCGTTAAACATAAGCAGCTGAATTTCCGCGACAATTTGTCATCGCGTCAACGGTTTCTAAACGACGATCTGTACAATCTCTGGAAGCAAGGCTCCGACGGCGTATCGTGGCGCCGCGACTTCCGGGGGGATGACAGTTGAGCGCGCCCGATCTGCGTCCGTTGACGGTGCTCATCATCGACGACAACGAGCCGATGCGCGAGATCATCGCCACGGTCCTGAAGTCGTTGGGCATCCGCAAGATCTTCGTGGCCAGCGACGGCGTCGAGGCGCTGAAGATCGTCACCGAGCGCGAAGTCGACATCATCTTCACCGACCTGATGATGCAGCCGGTCGACGGCCTGGCCTTCATCCGCTGGGTGCGCACCTCGCCGGCCAGCAGCAATCCCTATACGCCGATCATCATGGTCACCGGCCACGCCACCCGCGCCAGCCTCGACGAGGCCCGCATGGCCGGCGTCACCGAGTTCCTGGCCAAGCCCCTCACCGCCCGCGGCGTGCTGCACCGGGTCAACGAGGTGATCAACAACCCGCGCGACTTCGTCCGGACCAGCGTCTATTTCGGCCCCTGCCGCCGCCGCAAGATCGACCACGACTACAATGGCCAGGAACGGCGCGGAGCCGCCGAGACGGCCGAAGCCCAGGTCTTCACCGACGCCGACGGCCAGGTCTCCCCGGAGCCGATCCTCAATCCCGAAGACGTCTACTGATCATCTGCCCGCGAACGGCCAGACCAGCGCGATCAGGCTAGGGGCCACCACCAGGATCAGCACGGTGAGCGGCGCGCCCAGCCGGGCGTAGTCGCCGAACCGATAGCCTCCGGGCCCCAGCACCAGCGTGTTGCACTGGTGGCCGACCGGGGTGAGGAAGTCGCAGCCCGCCCCCACCGCCACGGCCATCAGGAACGGATCCGGGCTCAGCCCCAGATGCTTGGCCAGGCCCAGGCCGATCGGGGCGACGATCAGCACCGTGGCGGCGTTGTTCAGGAAGGGCGTGGCCGCCATGGCCACGGCCATCATCGCCGTCAGGGTCAGCAACGGCGGCAGGCCGTGGAACGCCCCCGACAGCCAGCCGGCGATCAGGTCGGTGCCGCCGCTGGCCTGGACCGTATCGCTGACGGGGATCAGGGCCGCCACCAGCACCAGCACCGGCGCGTCCAGCGCCGCATAGGCCTCGCGCATCCGCAGGGCCCCGGTGGCGACCACCACGACCGCGGCCGCGAAGAAGCCCCCGGCCACCGGCAGCACTCCGAAGGCCACCAGCAGCATGGCCACGGCCAGGACGGCGGTCGGCAGCAGGGCGTGGCGCATGCCGCCCAGGCGCACCTCCCGCTCGGCTAGCGGCAGGCAGCCCAGGGCCTGCAGGGCCGTCGGCAGCTTCTGTTCGGCGCCCTGCAGCACCAGGATGTCGCCGGCCTTCATCCGCACCGTGGCCAGGCGTCCGGCCATGCGGTAGCCGGCGCGGCTGACGCCCAGCAGGTTGACGCCGTAGGCATGGTTCAGGGTCAGGCTCTTGGCCGTCTGGCCGATCAGGTCGGAATCCGCGCCGATCACCGCCTCGACCACCCGCACCTCGTCGGTCGGCTCCTCCATGACGACGGGGCGGTCGGCGTCGGTCAGTTTCAACCGAGCTTTGACGATCAGCTCGTTCAGCTCCTGCTGCTGGCCCTCCAGCAACAGGACGTCGCCCGGCAGGAGCTTGCGGTTGGGATGCGGCGAGGCGATCCGGCGACGGCCGCGCAGCAGCGCCACGACGGCCACCGCCTGCCCCGCCGCCTTCCTCAGGTCGGCCACCCGCGACTGCTCGAACGTCCAGCCTTCCGGAATCTCGACCTCGGTGACATAGGCGTTGGCCGCCAGGGCCGCGTCGATGTCGATGGCGGCCGCGCGCCCCTTGGGCAACAGGCGGTAGGCGAACGACAGGTAGAGGATCGCCAGCACCGCCAGGGTCCCGCCCACCGGCATGAAGTCGAACATGGCGAAGGGCTTGCCCAGGGCCTCCTGCCGCACTTCCGAGACGATGATGTTGGGCGAGGTGCCGACCAGCACGGCCAGGCCGCCGACCAGCGAGCCGAACGACATCGGCATCAGCAACCGGCCGGGCGACACGCCGGTGTTGCGGGCGATGCGCAGGGCCGACGGCATCATCAGCGCCAGGGCCCCGACGTTCTTGGTGACCATCGACAGCAGGGTCGTGGCCGTCGACAGCACGGGGACCTGGGTGCGCTCGTCCTTCAGGTGCGGCAGCAGCGGCGCCATCAGGGTGTCGACCAGGCCCGAACGCGAGATGGCGGCGCTCAGCACCAGGGCGCTGGCGATGATCACCACGATGTCGTTGGAAAAGCCGTCGAAGGCCGACTTGATCGGGATCAGCCCGAACACCACCCCGACGGCCAGGGCGCCCAGCGCCACCAGATCGTAGCGCCAGCGCCCCCAGATGAAGCAAAGCACCGTCGCGCCGATCAGACCGAAGGACAGTCCCTGCTGCAATGTCACGCGTCGTCGCCCCGCCCAGGCCCACAAGCTTGGCCCGGTGAGACAACGGCCGCGACCAGGTTCCGTTCACCCTTCCTGCGACCACCCGCCACATGAACGGAACATAACCGCGGGCTCGGGGAACGTTCAGGCGAGGTAGCGCTTTATGGCCTCCATCGGACGCGTCGGGCGCCCGACAGATTATCGTCGGAGACTAAACACCATGAAGCGCACTCTTCTCGCCCTGGCCGCCCTGGCCACCGTCGCCGCCGCCCCGCTGGCCGCCCAAGCCGCCCCGTGGCAGACCATCAATCAGCGCCAGGCCACCCTGGATCACCGGATCGACCAAGGCGTCCGCAACGGCTCGCTGACCCGCTCGGAAGCCATGCGCCTGCGCAGCGAGTTCCGCTCGATCAGCCGCCTGGAAGTCACCTATCGCCGGTCGAACGGCCTGTCGATGCGCGAGCGCGCCGACCTGGACGCCCGCTTCGATCGCCTGAGCCGCCAGATCAAGATCGAACGTCGCGACCGCGATGACCGCCATGATCGTCGCGACGACCGCCACGATGACCGTCACGACGGCCGCCGCAGCTAAGCCGAACGATCCGGCCCAAATGAAAACGCCCCGGAGGGAAACCTCCGGGGCGTCGTCATGTCAGGGTCTGAAGATCGAGATCAGACCCCGTGGGCCAGGACCGCCAGCAGCAGCAGGGCCACGATGTTGGTGATCTTGATCATAGGGTTCACGGCGGGACCCGAGGTGTCCTTGTAGGGGTCGCCGACGGTGTCGCCGGTGACGGCGGCCTTGTGGGTGTCGCCGCCCTTCTTGTGCAGGACGCCGTCCTTGTCGGTGAAGCCTTCCTCGATCACCTTCTTGGCGTTGTCCCAGGCGCCGCCGCCGCTCGTCATCGAGATGGCGACGAACAGGCCGGTGACGATCACGCCCATCAGCATGGCGCCCAAGGATGCGAAAGCATCCACTTTCCCGGCGATGGCCTGGATCACGAAGAACAGCACCACCGGCGAGACCACCGGCAGCAGCGACGGCACGATCATCTCGCGGATCGCCGCCTTGGTCAGGATGTCCACGGCCTTGCCGTATTCGGGCTTGGTCTCGTAGGTCATGATGCCCGGGTTCTCGCGGAACTGGCGGCGCACCTCGGCCACGACGGCCTCGGCGGCCCGGCCCACGGCGGTCATCGACATGCCGCCGAACAGGAAGGGCAGCAGCCCCCCGAACAGCAGGCCGACCACGACATAGGGGTTGGACAGGTCGAAGGTCACCGGCCCCATGCCGTCGAAGAAGCTCCCGGCCTCGGCGTGGGCCGAGAAGAACTTCAGGTCTTCGGTGTAGGCGGCGAACAGCACCAGGGCGCCCAGGCCGGCCGAACCGATGGCGTAGCCCTTGGTGACGGCCTTGGTGGTGTTGCCCACCGCGTCCAAGGCGTCGGTGGTGACGCGGACTTCCGGCGGCAGGCCGGCCATTTCCGCGATGCCGCCGGCGTTGTCCGTGACGGGGCCGAAGGCGTCCAGGGCGACGATGAAGCCGGCCAGGGACAGCATGGTGGTGGTGGCGATGGCGATGCCGAACAGGCCCGCCAGGTTATAGGTCACCAGGATGCCGACGATGATGGTCAAGGCCGGCAGGGCCGTGGATTCCAGCGACATGGCCAGGCCCTGGATCACGTTGGTGCCGTGACCCGAGACGCTGGCCTGGGCCACCGACTTCACCGGACGGAAGTTGGTGCCGGTGTAGTATTCGGTGATCACCACGATGGCGGCGGTCACCGCCAGGCCGACCAGGCCGCAGTGGAACAGGTCGGCCGCGCCGAACGTCTTGGCGCCGACCGTGACGGCGTCGGGCACCAGTTGGAAGATCACCCAGCCCACGGCCGGGATCGACAGCGCGCCGGTGACGATCAGGCCCTGGTAGAGGGCGCCCATGATGTTCTGCTTCTTGCCCAGGCGCACGGCGAACGAGCCGATGATCGAGGTGACGATGCAGACCGCGCAGATGGCCAGCGGCAGCAGCATCATCGACGACACCGCCTCGGTGCCGCGGAAGAAGATCGCGGCCAGCACCATGGTGGCGACCGTGGTCACCGCATAGGTCTCGAACAGGTCGGCGGCCATGCCGGCGCAGTCGCCGACGTTGTCGCCGACGTTGTCGGCGATGGTCGCGGCGTTGCGGGGGTCATCTTCCGGAATGCCGGCCTCGACCTTGCCCACCAGATCGCCGCCGACGTCGGCGCCCTTGGTGAAGATGCCGCCGCCCAGACGGGCGAAGATCGAGATCAGGCTGGCGCCGAAGCCTAGCGAGACCAGCGAATCGACCACCACGCGGTCGGTGCCGGCGTGGCCCGTCTGCAGCAGGATGGCGAAGTAGCCCGCCACGCCGATCAGGGCGAAGCCCGCCACCAGCATGCCGGTCACGGCGCCGGAGGTGAAGGCCATCGACAGGCCCTTGGCCAGGCTCTCGGACGAGGCCTGGGCGGTGCGGACGTTGGCCCGGACCGAGATCAGCATGCCCGCGAAGCCGGCCGCGCCCGACAGGATCGCGCCCAGGGCGAAGCCGACCGGCTGCTCCCACGACTTGAAGAAGAAGCCCAGCAGGGCGATGACCACCACGCCGACGATGGCGATCGTCGTGTATTGGCGGTTCAGATAGGCCTGGGCCCCTTCCTGGATCGCCGCGGCGATCTCCTGCATCTTCGCATTGCCGGGCGAAGCCCGCATCAGAGACGCCGTCTGCACGGCGCCGTACAGCACCGCCAGCAGTCCGGCCCCTATGGCCACGTAAAGCCAAGAACTCATCGGTAAGTCGCCCTCTTTCGCGTTTCAATCACGAGAGGGTCGTCGCTTCGACAGGACTACGATCGAAGAGACCGCCCCCGGCCGCACGACGGGCGGGCCTATGGCCTCATGCCCCCTCGATGCTCCCTGATGGCGTCGTTAAGACGCCAAGGCGAGGACAGTGCCAAATGACCGGCGGGTGTCAACCGATTGCAGGAACGGCGTTCACCTGGGCGCGCGGACGCCCGGAGGCTGTAGAGCCGGCGCGGCGCCTAGGGAACGAGGTTGGGGTCGCCCGCCGGGGCGGTGCTGGGCGCCGGCTTGACGGGCGTCCCGGGCTTGGCGGGCGGCGGGACGAAGTTGCGCGGCGTCTGCTTGACGACCGTCACCAGCGCCACCTTGCCCGGCCCGATCAGGCCGTTGGTCTCGCGCAGGATCGAGGCCTTCAGGCGGGCTTCGTCGAGGGCGACATAGCTGTCGGAGCGCACGAACGGCTTGCTGTGGGCCTCGCGGACGATGGCGTCGCGCAGCTGCGGCTCCTTGCCCTCGAAGATCGTGGTCGGCACGCCGGGCTTCAGGGTGATGGTCGACTGCAGGAATACGTAGTTGACCAGCTTGCCGCCGGCGATCACCGGCAGGGCCATCGACTGCAGCTTGATCACCGGATCGGGCGCTTCCTCGCCCTCCCCTTCCTTGCCGCCCTTCTTCTCCTTCTTGGCCGACCGCGCGAAGGACGGCGTCGCCAGCAGGGCCAGCGAAGCGGTCAGCAAGGCGCGGCGGGCGAGGAGCGAAGGACGGGTCATGCCTGCCTCTTTAACCAACAAGGCTTGAGGTTTGGTTTCCGGCGACGCCGTGCGTCCTTCGAGGCCCGCTACGCGGGCGCCATGAGGAGCGTTTGTACGGAATTCCTCATCCTGAGGTGCGAGCCGCAGGCGAGCCTCGAAGGACGCACGGTCTAGCCGTGCAGCCAGCCCAGACGTTCGGGCGTGATGTCCTTGCCCTTGAACAGGGCGCAGATCCCCTCGCCTTCCACGAACTCGCCGATGTCGCGCACGGGGACGCCGGCGGCCATGGCGGCGGCCTGGAAGGCGGCCACGTCGGTGGGATCGACGGCGCAGACGATCTCGTAGTCGTCGCCGCCCGAGGCCAGCGACATCCGGGCCTCGCCGGCTTCCGGCTGGGCGCCCAGCCAGTGACGGGCGCCGGGCGACAGCGGCAGGCGGTCCAGGTCGACATTGACCCGCAGGCCGCTGGCCTTGGCCACGTGGGCCGCGTCGGCCAGCAGGCCGTCGGAGACGTCGGCGGCGGCGCGGGCGTAGGCGCGCAGGGCGTCGCGGATGGCCAGGCGCGGCGGCGGCAGGCGATAGCGCCGCACCAGGCCGCCGTCGGGATCCTCGACCTCGCCCCAGTGGGCCAACAGGCCCAGCCAGCCGTCGCCGATCGTGCCGCTGACCATCAACCGGTCGCCGACCCGGGCGCCCTTGCGCAGCACGGCGTCGCCGCTGGGCACCCAGCCCAGGAAGGTGGCCGAGACCACCATCGGGCCCGAGGTGGTGACCGTGTCGCCGCCCAGCAGGTTGATGTCGTAGAGTTCGCCGTCCTCGGCCAGGCCGCGCGCGAAGGTCTCGCGGTCGGTCAGGGTGGTGCCCGAGGGCCAGCCCACCGCCAGGAAATAGCCGTAGGGAACCGCGCCCTTGCCCGCCAGGTCCGATAGGTTGGTGCGCAGCAGCCGCTTGGCGATGACATCCAGGTCCTCGCCGGCCAGGAAGTGCACGCCGGCCACCATGGCGTCCTTGGTGATCACCAGGTCGTAGCCGGGGCGCGAGGGCAGCACGGCCGCGTCGTCCAGCAGGTTCAGCGCCGCGGCGTCGCCACGGGTCAGCGGCCGCAGCAGCCGCTCGATCAGGCCGAATTCGTCGACGGGCGGCGCGGCGGCGGGCGTCGCGGCCTCGTCGAACCACGCATCGTCGACCGCCGGCGCTTCCGCCGTCGGCTCGTCGAACCAATCGTCGTCAGCTTCTGGCGTCACGCGCGATGGCGTCCAGGGCGCCGTTGATGAAACCGGATTCCGGTCCCTCGAAGAAGGATTTGGCGATCTCGACATATTCGTCGATCACGACCTCTTTGGGCACGTCGGGGCGGTGCATCAGCTCGTAAGCCCCTGAGCGCAGCACCGCGCGGGCGGTGGCGTCCAGGCGCTCCAGCTTCCAGCCCGAGGCCAGTCGCCGGACGATGGCCTGGTCGACAGCGGCCTGGTGGGCGACGACGCCCTTGGCCAGTTCGGCGAAGAAGGTCTCGTCGGCCTGGGCCAGGCGATCGGTGTCGGGCCCGTCGACGTCACGGTCGAAGCGATGCTCGGAGAATTCGCGGACCACCGCGTCGACGCCGACGCCGGACTGCTCCATCTGATACAGGGCCTGGACGACGGCCAGGCGGGCCACCGAGCGCGGCTGGATGCGATCGCCCCGGCTCATCGGGCTTGTCCCATCAGTTGACGCTTCAAACCCACGATCTCCAAACACTGCTGGGCGGCCTTGCCGCCGCGATCGCCTTCGGAAACGCGGGCCCGGCTCCAGGCCTGGTCCTCCTCGTCGACGTTGACGACGCCGTAGCCGATGGCCAGGCGCTTGCCGAACGACAGGTCGTTGAGCCCGCGCGCGGTTTCGTTGGCCATGACTTCGGAATGATAGGTCTCGCCCCGCATGATGACGCCCAGCGCCACGAACCCGTCATAGCGCACGCCGACGGGCCGGTGACCAGCTTCCTCGGCCAGGGCGATGGCGGTGGGGATCTGCATCGCCTCGGACACGGTGATCACGTCGTACTCGGCGCCCTGGGCGTCGATCGCCTGCGCCGCACCTTGCAGCAACGCGTCGGAAAGCCCCGAATAGCGCCGGGCCTCCACGATCAGCAGGCGAATCTTGTCTTCCACCATAGTCCTTAGAATTCTCCTCGACGGGACCGGTCACTTCGCACCAAACGGCGCCGTCGCCAAATCGAATCGTCGTCCCGGCGGCCTGCGCCGCCGAAACCGAATCATAGAATGCGCCTATAGCTCGTCTTCGGCGACGTCGCTCAGACCTTCCTGCCCAAGAAACTTTGCAAAATCGCTAGTTTCCCGGAAATCGCGATAGACCGAGGCGTAGCGGACATAGGCGACGTCATCGAGCGACTTCAGCGCCTTCATCACCATCTCGCCCACCGCCGAGGACGGCAGCTCGGTCTCGCCCTGGCTTTCCAGCTGGCGGACGATGCCGTTGACCATCCGCTCGACCCGCTCGGGATCGACCGGGCGCTTGCGCGTGGCGATCGAGATCGAGCGCACCAGCTTCTCGCGGTCGAACGGCGAGCGCCGCCCCGAACGCTTGAGGATCGTCAGTTCGCGCAGCTGCACCCGCTCGAAGGTGGTGAAGCGGCCGCCGCACTCCGGGCACAGCCGACGACGACGGATGGCCGCGCCGTCTTCCGACGGGCGGCTGTCCTTAACCTGGCTTTCCATGTGGCCGCAGAACGGGCAGCGCATGATCTAGGCCCTCCCGACCGCGATTGGCCTATTAGTTGTAGATCGGGAACCGGGCCGTCAAGGCCAGGACTTCCTCGCGCACCTTGGCCTCGACCTCGGCGTTGCCGTCGGGACCGTTGGTCGCGAGACCGTTGACGACCTCGCCGATCAGTTGGCCGACGCGGGTGAACTCGGCCGTGCCGAAGCCGCGGGTGGTGCCGGCCGGGGTGCCCAGGCGGATGCCCGAGGTCACGGTGAACGGCGCGGTGTCGAACGGCACGCCGTTCTTGTTGCAGGTCATGTGGGCGCGCTCGAGGCTGTGCTCGGCGTCGCGGCCGGTCACGCCCTTGGGCCGCAGGTCGACCAGCATCAGGTGGCTGTCGGTGCCGCCCGAGACGATGTTGACGCCCTGGGTCTGCAGCGCCTCGGACAAGGCCCGGGCGTTGTCGATCACTTGTTGCGCGTAGGCCTTGAAGGCCGGCTGCAGCGCTTCGCCGAAGGCCACGGCCTTGGCGGCGATCACGTGCTCCAGCGGGCCGCCCTGCAGGCCGGGGAACACCGCTGAATTGACCTTCTTGATGATCGCCTCGTCATTGGTCAGCACCATGCCGCCGCGCGGGCCGCGCAGGGTCTTGTGGGTGGTGGTGGTGACCACGTGGGCGTGCGGGATGGGGCTGGGGAACACGCCGCCGGCCACCAGGCCCGCGAAGTGGGCCATGTCGACCATCAGATAGGCCCCGACCTCGTCGGCGATCTGGCGGAAGCGGGCGAAGTCGATCTGGCGGCTGTAGGCGCTGCCCCCGGCGATGATCAGCTTGGGCTTGTTGGCCTTGGCGACCTCTTCGACGGCGTCGTAGTCGATCAGCTGGTCCTGCTGGCGCACGGTGTAGGACACCGGCTTGAACCACTTGCCCGACTGGTTGGCGGGGCTGCCGTGGGTCAGGTGGCCGCCGGCGGCCAGGTCCATGCCCAGGAAGGTGTCGCCCGGCTGCAGCAGCGCCATGAACACCGACTGGTTGGCCTGCGAGCCCGAGTGCGGCTGGACGTTGGCGAAGCCGGCCCCGAACAGCGCCTTGGCGCGTTCGATGGCGATGGTCTCGATCTCGTCGACATATTCGCAGCCGCCGTAGTAGCGCTTGCCCGGATAGCCTTCGGCGTACTTGTTGGTCAGGATCGAGCCCTGGGCCTCGAGCACGGCGCGCGAGACGATGTTCTCGGACGCGATCAGCTCGATCTGGTTCTGCTGGCGGTTCAGCTCCAGGCCGATGCGATCGAAGATGTCGCGGTCGGCAGCGGCCAGGTCGGCCCCGAAGAAAGCGCTCTGGTCGGCGGTGATGTTGTTGGCCGGTGCGGTCATGGACGCTCTCCTGGGGCTGGGAGACTGGAAGGATGTGGTTGGTTCGGACTCGGGCGGAGTTCGGTCGCGCTCTCTTTACCCCCCTTCGCGCCGCGATCAATCCGGGAACCTCGTCCCAAGCCGAAGCGTTGCGAAGGGACCCGCGCCAGTACAGCTGGCGCAGCGGGCGTTTTGACGATTCCGATCAGATCGAAAGACAGGGCGGGACGAGTATGGCGACGGCGTACGGCGAGGCGGAAACCAACGACAACGACGTCGATATCCTGGGCCTCAGTGCTGGAATCGTCGCGGCCTACGTGGCCCAGAACACGGTGGCGCGCACGGCGATCCCCGAGCTCATCAGATCCGTCCACGGCGCGCTCTCGGCGCTGGGAACCACGCAGCCCGAACAGCCCGCCGAACGCGGCAAGCCGGCGGTGCCGGTCTCGCGCTCGGTGCAGCGCGACTACATCGTCTGTCTGGAAGACGGCAAGAAGCTGAAGATGCTCAAGCGCTACCTGCGCACGCACTACGACATGAGCCCCGAGGAATACCGCCGCAAATGGTCGCTGCCCGGCGACTATCCGATGGTCGCCCCGGCCTATGCCGAGCGCCGGTCCGACTTCGCCAAGTCGATCGGCCTGGGCAAGGGCAAGATGCGGGGGCGTTAGGGCGATTTCGAAGAAGCGGGCGTCCTCTTGGGCTCTTAAGCGGCGTGGCCGCCCATGCGGGCCACGTTGCAGTGGGCCCACAGCTTTTCCATCGCCCCGACCAGCTTGCGCATCATGTCGTCGGTGTGGAACGGCGTGGGGGTGAAGCGCAGGCGCTCGGTGCCGCGCGGCACGGTCGGGTAGTTGATCGGCTGCACATAGACGCCGTGGTCGGCCAGCAGCATGTCGCTGATCAGCTTGGTGTGGACGGGGTCGCCGACCAGCACCGGCACGATGTGGCTGTCGTTCTCCATCACCGGCAGGCCGGCGGCCTTGAACATCGCCTTCAGTGTCTTGGCGCGCTCCTGGTGGGCCTCGCGGACCTCCGGGTGCTGCTTCAGATAGCGGACGCTGGCCAGCGCGCCCGCGGTCAGGGCCGGCGGCAGCGAGGTGGTGAAGATGAAGCCCGAGGCGACCAGGCGGATGGCGTCGACCACCACGGCGTCGCCGGTGATGTAGCCGCCCATGACCCCGAACGCCTTGCCCAGGGTGCCTTCGATGATGTCGATCTGGTCCATCAGGCCGTCGCGCTCGGCGACGCCGCCGCCGCGCGGGCCGTACATGCCCACGGCATGGACCTCGTCCAGATAGGTCATGGCGCCGTACTTCTTGGCCAGGGCCACGGTCCCGGCCATGTCGGCGATGTCGCCGTCCATCGAATAGACGCTCTCGAAGGCGATCAGCTTGGGCGCGTCGGCCGGCGCGGCGATCAGCAGCTGTTCGAGGTGAGCCAGGTCGTTGTGGCGGAAGATGTGACGCTCGCAGCCGCCGTTGCGGATGCCGGCGATCATCGAGGCGTGGTTCTGGGCGTCCGAAAAGATGATCAGGCCCGGCAGGATCTTCTGCAGCGCCGACAGGCTGGCCTCGTTGGAGACGTAGCCCGAGGTGAACAGCAGGGCCGCTTCCTTGCCATGCAGATCGGCCAACTCGGCCTCCAGCTCGACATGGTGATGGTTGGTGCCCGAGATGTTGCGCGTGCCGCCCGAGCCCGAGCCGTGCTGGTCGATCGCCGCGTGCATGGCGTCCAGCACCACGGGATTCTGGCCTTGGCCCAGATAGTCGTTCGAGCACCAGACCACGATGTCGCTCTCGCCGCCGTCCGGACGGGTCCAGGTGGCGCGCGGGAAGGCGCCGCGATGGCGCTTCACATCGGCGAACACCCGATAGCGGCCTTCATCGCGGATCTGGTCGACGGCGGTCTGGAACGCGGCTTTGTAGTCCATGGTCACTTCACCCGACGGACTTCGGCGAGTCCGATCGGTCCCTTCTCAAGGCTCGGCTTTTCGCACCAGCGACGCGCCCTGTCCACATAAGGGCGTATACCTAGCGATAGATATGACGCGAATGGACGCGCCGCCTTCGCGAACGAACAGCTAAAAGAGAACTCTCGCTCCGAGTGTGTCAATTAAGCTCGGCTATTTTTCCGCGAAGCATCTGCAGCACGGCCGAGAAGTCCTTGCCGCCGAATCCGTTGCCGTCGAACAGGGCGTAGAGGGCCTCGGCCTGGGCGCCCATCGGGGTGGAGGCGCCGGCCTTGGCGGCGGCCTCCTGGGCCAGCTTCAGGTCCTTGAGCATCATCGCCGTGGCGAAACCGCCCTCGTAGTGGCGGTCGGCGGGCGTGGCGGGGCCCACGCCGGGGACCGGACAGTAGGTCGAGACCGACCAGCACTGGCCGGACGACTTGCTGGCGATCTCGAAGAAGCGATCAGCGGCCAGGCCCAGCTTCTCGGCCAGGGCGAAGGCCTCGCACGTGCCCAGCATCGAGATGCCCAGCAGCATGTTGTTGCAGATCTTGGCCGCCTGCCCCGCTCCTTGGTCGCCCGCGTGGATCGTCGCGCGCGACATCGGGGCCAGGGCGGCCTCGACGGCCGCGAAGTCCGCCGCGTCGCAGCCGACCATGAAGGCCAGCGTACCAGCCTCGGCGGCCATGACGCCGCCGGAGACCGGCGCGTCGGCGAAGCGGAAGCCCGCCGCCCTCGCCTGCCCGGCCACGGCCCGGGCGCTCTCGACGTCGATGGTCGAGCAGTCGATCAGCAGGGCCGACTTGGGCGCATGGGCCAGCACCTGCTCGCCATAGACGCTGCGCACGTGCGGACCGGCCGGCAGCATGGTGATCACCACCTCGGCGTCCGCGACCGCCTCGGCCACCGAGCCCGCCGCGTGGCAGCCGGCCGCCACGGCCTTCTCCAGCGCCGCCGCCGACAGGTCGAAGGCCCTCACGTGATGCTGGGCCTTGGCCTGGTTGGCGGCCATGCCGCCGCCCATGTTGCCCAGGCCGATGAAGGCGATGCGGGTCATGCTGCTACTCCCTGCAAATGCGAACCGCGCCTCATGGGCGCGGCTCTTATCGTTGAACTCGGTTGGGTTGAGGCGGTTACCGCGCCCCGGCCGGCTTGCGGAACTTGTAGATGAACTGGTCGGTCTTGCCGCGGATCGACGGGTCGAAGACGCTGAGCTTGCGGGTGTCGGACGGGTCGCGCAGCACGCGGCTCTCGCCCTCGAAGATGAAGCCGGCGGCGGTCACCTCGCGCTTCACCGCCTCGGCGTCGATGCGGTGCAGGGTTTCGGTGTCGCGCAGGCCCGAGCCGGGCTCGGCCGAATGGTCGACGACCAGATAGACGCCGCCGGGCTTCAGCGCCTTGAACACCTGGCGATTGACCACCGACAGGTCGGCCGGGCCCATGAACTTGTCGTGCATGTCGTGGTAGTTCTGGGCGGTGAACACCAGGTCCAGCTTCTCGGGCGCGTTGAAGCTGGGCAGCGTGTTGAGGATCACCGACACGTTCTTGTAGGCCGGATCGGCGGCGATGGCCTTCACGGCCGGCTCGCGCTTGGCCAGCTTGGTCAGTTCGTCCGGCACATAGGCGTAGACGTGGCCTCGCGGCCCGACGGCCTTGGACAGGATGCGGGTGAAATAGCCGCCGCCCGGGATCAGGTCGGCGACCTTGGCGCCCGGCTTGACGCCGGCGAACGACAGGGTCTGGCCCGGCAGGCGGTTCTCGTCGCGCACCATGTCGGCGGCGGGACGGTTGGGATCGGACAGGGCCGCGGCGATGTTGGCCGGAATCGCGGCGGGCGCGTCGGCCGGAGGCGGCGGAGGCGGCGCCATGGGGCCCATCGGAGACGTGGCGCAGCCCGCCAGGGCGAGCGCGGCGACGAGGCTGAGTAGCGGCTTACGCATGGTATTCCTTCCGACGACGTCTTCTTGTTGGCCGCAAGCTAGCGCAGCATTCACGCTACGTCAGCGGTGACCATTCCTGATCGGCCGGCAACGGCGCGAAAATCTCATCCAACATGGCGTCGGTGACGTCTTCAAGCGTGGCCGGGTCCCAACGGGGCGCATTGTCCTTGTCGATGATCACCGCGCGGACGCCTTCGATGAAGTCGTGCCTGCGAACGACGCGCGAGCCGATCCGGTATTCCATGGCCATGTTGTCGGCGAAGTCGGTCATCGCTTCCCCCGCCTCCAGCTGCCGGAAGGCGACCTTCAGGGTCTGGGGCGACTTGGTCTTCATGACGGCCAGCTGCGCCTTGCCCCAATCGCTGCTGTCGGCCTCCAGGAACTCGAAGATCTGCTCGACGCTGTCGCCGACGAACAGGCGGTTGAGGTCCTGCTCGAAGCTGACCAGCGGCGCCTTGCCGGCGTCCGCGCGGTACTTCTTCAGCGTGTCCTCGATGCGGCGCGGGTCGGCGATGATCGCCTTCTTCAGGCCTTCGATCGCGCCGAACTCGACGAAGTGGGTGGCGATCCCCAGGCGCAGGCAGTCCGCGCCCTTGATCCGCGCCCCGGTCAGGGCCAGCCACAGGCCCGCCTTGCCCGGCAGGCGTGGCAGGTACCAGCCGCCGCCGACGTCCGGGAACAGGCCGATGCCGGTCTCGGGCATGGCGAAGGTCGTGCGCTCGGTGGCTATGCGGAAGTGGGCCGGCATCGAGATCCCGACGCCGCCGCCCATCACCACGCCGTCGAGGATGGCGACCACCGGGGTGTCGTAGGTGAACAGCAGGTGGTTCAGCTGGTACTCGGTGTGGAAGAAGGCCCGCGCCTCCTTGGCGTCGCCCGCGCCGCTGTGGGCCAGCATGCGGATGTCGCCGCCGGCGCAGAAGCCGCGTTCGCCGGCATGGTCGATGATGACCATGTAGATCTCGGGGTCCTCCTGCCAATCCAGCAGGGCGGCGATCATGATCTCGCACATGGTCTGCGTCAGGGCGTGCAGGGCCTGGGGACGGTTCAGGGTCAGCCGGCCGACGTTTTTCTGAACACGGACAAGGACTTCGGGTTGGTCGATCATACGGCTTCCTTGGCGGTGTCCTTGGCGAGCTCGGGGTCTTCGACCGGCTCGCAGTCGAAGCGGTCCAGCTGGCCGGCGTGCAGTCGGTAGAGGGCGTCCTGCGGCACGTCCAGCTCCAGGGTCTCGATCGGCGACAGACCCGCATAGGCGCCGCGCAATAGCCGGCCGGCTATGCCGTGGCTGACCACGATCAGCCGGCGCTCGGGCTCGGCGGCCTGCTCGGACAGCCAGTCGGACACCCGCGCCATCACCTGGTCGTAGGTCTCGCCGCCCGGCGCCGCGAAGAACCAGGTGCGGTCGGTGAACAGTTCGGGATGCTCGCGCTCCAGGTCGGAGCGCAGCCGGCCTTCCCACTCGCCGACGGTCAGCTCCATCAGCCGGTCGTCGAACTCGACCGGCAAGCCCAGCTTCGCGCCGATGATCCCGGCCGTGTCCCGCGCCCGCCGCAGCGGACTGGCCACGATGCGCCAGGGCCGGTCGGCGTCGCGCTGGACCAGATCGCGCAGCAGGTCGCCCATCGCCCCGGCCTGGGCGCGGCCCAGCGGCGTCAGGTCGGACTCGCATTGCCCTTGCAGCCGATGCGCGCGGTTCCACTCGGTCTCGCCGTGGCGGCAGAGATAGATCATTTGGCCTCTTCCACCAGGGCTTGGAGCTTGTCGACCGTGACCATGTCCGTCGTGGCGTCGTTCTCGAAGCCTTCGCTACCGGCGATATGGTCCCGGAACTCGCTGAGGAACGTCGCGATCCGCTCCGCCGGCTCCCGCTGTTGCAGCCTGCCGATCAGCTGGCGCACCTGGAGTTGATACTTTTCCCGCGCCGACGAGCGGACGAACGGATCCCAGTCGGCGGACAGGATCGCGCTGACCGGGGTCCAGAGCGGGTGGCTGCGCACGCGGGCGTCGAAGTCCGCTTTCCGCTCGGCGAGGTCTTCGGCGAGATAGTCCGGGCGGGACAGGCCCAGGTCGTCGTGCTCTTCGAACCAGTAGATGGACTCATCGCGGGTCAGGATCAGGGTCATGACCTTGTCGACGGCCAGGAGCAGCGCCTGGGTCGAGTCGACGCCGCCCGCATGTGTGTTCTGGACGCGCCCGTCGGGCCAGGTCAGCTCGATCCGGCAATCCCAGCCGCCTTCCGGATGCGCTTCCGGAACGAACCATCGGCAGAGCAGCGGCTTGGGCTTCCCTCGGACCACGACCTGGTAGGTCCGCTCGCAGGCGACGCCAGGCGACAGAGAGGCCTCGACCTCCCTCACTGGCGGAACATCTCGCGCGCTATGATCACCCGCATGATCTCGTTGGTCCCTTCCAGGATCTGGTGCACCCGCAGGTCGCGGACGATGCGCTCCAGCGGATAGTCCTGCAGGTAGCCGTACCCGCCGTGCAGCTGCAAGGCGTCGTTGGCCACCTGGAAGCCGGCGTCGGTGGCGAAGCGCTTGGCCATGGCGCACAGCTTGGTGGCCTGGGGGTCCTTGTTGTCCAGCGCATGCGCCGCGCGGCGCACCATCAGGCGGGCGGCCTCCAGCTCGGTGGCCATGTCGGCCAGCTTGAACTGCAGGGCCTGGAAGTCCTTCAGGGCTTTTCCGAACTGCTTGCGGCTCTCGAGATAGGCCTTGGCGGTGTCGAGGGCGAACTGGGCGCCGCCCAGCGAGCACGAGGCGATGTTCAGCCGCCCGCCGTCCAGTCCCATCATGGCGAAACGGAAACCCTCGCCCTCCCCGCCGATCCGGTTGGCGACCGGCACGCGGCAGTCGTCGAAGTTCACCGCCGCGGTCGGCTGCGAATTCCAGCCCATCTTGCGCTCGTTGGCCCCGAAGCTGAGCCCCGGCGCCCCCTTCTCGACCACGAAGGCCGAGACGCCCTTGGCGCCGTCGACGCCCGTGCGGGCCATAACCACATAGACGTCCGACACCCCGCCGCCCGAGATGAAGGCCTTGCCGCCGTTCAGCACGTAGTGGTCGCCGTCCAGCCGCGCGGTCGTGCGCATGTTGGCCGCGTCCGAGCCCGAGCCCGGCTCGGTCAGGCAGTAGCTGGCGATCAGCTCCATGGTTGTCAGGCGCGGCAGGTAGCGCTGGCGCAGCTCGTCCGAGCCGAACCGGTCGATCATCCACGACGCCATGTTGTGGATCGTCAAATAGGCCGCGGTCGGCACGTCGCCGTAGCTGAGGGCTTCGAAGATGATCGAGGCGTCGAGACGCGACAGGCCGCTGCCGCCGACGTCGTCCTGGACATAGATGCCCGCGAAACCCAGGGACGCAGCCTCGCGCAGCACATCAACCGGGAAGTGTTTCTTCTCGTCCCACTCGGCGGAATGCGGGGCAAGGCGTTCCGCCGCGAAGCCCGAGGCCATGTCCTGAATAGCGCGTTGATCGTCGTTGAGCGCGAAATCCATGCGCGATATCCTCCCAAGCGGGGCAGAGTGAACCCCTCGCCTTCTTGGCCGCTGACGTGCCGCGCGCCGACGACTGTGTCAATCATATCCCACTCGGTGACTTTGAATGCTGCAACGCGCAAAAAGCGGGAACGAAATGTCGCACCGCCCTTGAACCGCTGCGTCCTCTGTATAAATCGCGGTTATCGGAGGCGTCGTCTTTCTGTCATGCGTAAGTTCACTGCCGTTTTCGCCGCCCTCGCGGCGCTGTTCACCGTGACCTCGGTTCAAGCCGCCGATCTGGGCGTTTGGACCGGGCCCAAGGACAATGTCCGCGTCGCGATCCGCGACTGCGGCCACAGCACTTGCGGCACCGTGGTCTATGCCAGCCCCAAGGCCGAGGCGGACGCGCGCAAGAGCGGCCTGACCACCCTGGTCGGCCAGCAGCTGCTGCGCGACTTCGAGCCGACCAAGAACGGCGCCATGCGCGGCAAGGTCTTCGTGCCGACCCTGAAGGTCACCCTGGTGGGCACAGCCGAGTTCATCGACGCCCGCACGATGAAGGCCAAGGGCTGCGTCCTGGGCGGCCTGATCTGCAAGGCGCAGGTCTGGCGCCGGATCGACGCCGTCACCGCCAAGAACGACACTCAGGCCAGCTACGCTCCGTAGTCCAGGCTAGTTCAATCCCTTCAGGAACGCGGTGAGGCCGGCGAAGTAGTTCGCCTGGTCGTCGTACATCGCCAGATGGCTGCCGTTGGCCAGGTAGAGATACCGCCCCTTGGGCAGCTCCTTGGACATCTTCTCCATATAGGCCGGGTCCATCGTGTCGTACTTGGCGCCGATCACCAGGGTCGGCACGCCGATGCGCTTGAGGTCGGCGAAGCGATCCCAGTTCAATAGCAGCCCGCTGGCGCCCAGTTCGCTGGGTCCCTGGATCAGGGTGTAGAGCTCGGTGTTCAGCTGCCCGAACGCATAGGTCACGGGTTCGGGCCACTGGTCGGCGGGCCGGCGCAGGATGTGCTTTTCGTAGTGCATCGGGATCAGCGTGCCCATGTAGTCCGGGTCGGACGTCTTGCCCGCCGCTTCCAGCGCCTTGACCTTGGCCAGCTGCGCTTGATCCATTTCCGGCATCAGCACGGTGTTGGCGTAGTCGTTGTAGGCCGGGATCGAGGCCATCATGTTCGAGATCACGACGCACTTCAGGTTGGCCTGGTGTTTCAGCGCGTACTCGATCGCCAGCACGCCGCCCCAGCTGTGGCCCAGCACGCAGAAGTTCTCGGGACCCAGGTCCAGCGCCTTGCGCACCTGCTCCACCTCGTCGACGAAGCGCTCGATGGTCCACAGCTTGGTGTCGGTCGGCTTGTCCGAGCGCCCCGAGCCCAGTTGGTCGTAGTAGATGTACTCGATGCCCTGGGCCGGGAAGTAGCTGTCGAAGGGCTCGAAATAGTCGTGGGTCGCGCCCGGGCCGCCGTGCAGCAGCAGCACCTTCAGCTTGGGGTTCGAGCCGACCCGCTTGGTCCAGACGCGGAACTTGCCCGACGGCGTGTCGATGTCGACCATCCTGACCCCGCCCGCCCAGGCGTCCGGCGCCTTGGTGTCGTAATAGCCGGCCGGCGGCGTCTGCCGCGCCTCGGCGCCGGTCGCGAACAGGGAGGTCAGCAAAGCCACGATCGCCATCACAAGCCGTTTCATCGCATCGCCCCGCTCGAGTCCTGATCAGCCGAGGACGAGCATTGGCCAGACCGGAGCGCCCGGCAAGCGCCCTTAAGCAACCAACCGCCTTGCCTCGCGCCGCCGCTCGCGCGAAACCGTGGGGCATGACCACGCCTCCGCTCGCCCCCTACCCCGCCACGCGCCTGCGCCGCCTGCGCCAGGCCGACTGGACCCGCCGCCTGGTCCGCGAGACCACGCTGGAGCCGTCCGACCTGATCTGGTCGATGGTGGTGCACGAGGGCGAAGGCGTGATCCCGGTCGCCTCGATGCCGGGCGTCGAGCGCCTGTCGGTCAAGGAGGCCGCCAAGGCCGCCGTGCGGGCCCGCGACCTGGGCATTCCCGCCATCGCCATCTTCCCGCACATCGACGGGTCGCGGAAGGACGCCAGCGGCTCGATCGCCTCGGACCCCGACGGCGTGATCCCCCGCGCGGTCAAGGCCATGAAGGACGCCGCCCCCGAGGTCGGCATCATGTGCGACGTGGCCCTGGATCCGTTCACCGACCACGGCCACGACGGCGTGGTCGAGGGCGGCAGGATCCTGAATGACCCGACCATCGAGCGCCTGATCGAACAGGGGCTGATGCAAGCCGAGGCCGGCGCCGACATCCTGGCCCCGTCCGACATGATGGACGGCCGGATCGGCAAGCTGCGCGCGGCCCTGGAAGGCGCGAACTTCCAGGACACGATGATCATGTCCTACGCCGCCAAGTACGCCTCGGCCTTCTACGGCCCGTACCGCGACGCCATCGGCTCGGCCAAGCTCTCGGCTGGCCAGGGCGACAAGAAGACCTACCAGATGGACCCGGCCAACACCGAGGAAGCCATCCGCGAGGTCGCGCTCGACATCGCCGAGGGCGCCGACATGATCATGGTCAAGCCGGGCATGCCCTATCTCGACATCCTGCGCCGCCTGGTCGACGAGTTCCGCATGCCCACCTACGCCTTCCAGGTGTCGGGCGAGTACGCGATGATCATGGCCGCGGCCCAGAACGGCTGGATCGACAAGGACCGCGCCATCCTGGAAAGCCTGACCGCCTTCAAGCGGGCCGGCGCCGCCGGAATCATCAGCTACTTCGCGCCGTGGGCGGCGGAGAAGCTGGGGGCGTGAGCGCCGTCATCGACATCGTCACCGCCGTGATCCGCGACGAGGCCGGCCGCATGCTGGTGGTCCGCAAGCGCGGCACGGCGATCTTCATGAAGCCGGGCGGCAAGCGCGAGCCCGGCGAGGACGACATCACCGCCCTGGCCCGCGAACTGGACGAGGAGATCGGCTGCCGGCTGATCGGCGCGACCTTGCTGGGCGCCTTCGAGGCCCCGGCCGCCAACGAGCCGGGCTTCACCGTGCGCGCCGCGACCTACCTGGCCCAGGTCGAGGGCGACATCGCCGCCCGCGCCGAGATCGAGGAACTGGCCTGGATCGACCCGGCCGCGCCGGGCGACATCGTGCTGGCGCCGCTGATGCGGGTGGTTCTGACGGCTCTCTAGGCGCTATTCCTGCGCGTAGGTTCCAGTCGCCAGCACCCGCCCTCGGCGGGCGATCTCGGCCTTGACGTCAGGCCGGTTCAGGAAGGCGGCCCGCCGCGCTCGCATCGCGGCCTCCGTCTTCCCAAGAGGCGGCGGCTCAAGATGGGTTTGCAGCGCCACCAGAGCTCCCAATCGCGTCGCCGGCCGTTCCAGTGTCCTGACGAGCTGCGCCGCGACCTCGTCCTCGGACGCTGCGCACAGCAGAGCGTCCAGATTCGAGACCGTGCCGATCCATACGGCCTGCCCGTCCGGCAGACCCGCGCCGCCCATGAGCTTGCTCGCGCACGCGTCGAGAACCGCGACGGCGCCCAGGTCCTCGCCGATCGGCAGGGCCTTGAGCTTGGCCAGCAATTCCCGCGCCTCGGCGGCCCGATCGGCCTTTATAAGCATCAAGGCCGTCAGACCGTCCGCGCGGCGCCGGTAGAAGGTCGTGTCTCGGCCGTTTTCTGGCGGCGCGCCTTCGTCATAGGCCTCGAGGGCTGCATCGACCCGCCCCGCCCGCATCAGGGCCAAGCCCAGCGCGGTCCGGGCATTTACCTCGTCCCAGTCGTTCGAGAGCCCGAACGAGCCGCCGGACCTCATCATCTCGCGAGCAGCGGCGACAGCAACCGGAGTGCGGTTCAGGGCCATGGCGGCCTCGAAGCGCAAGCCCGAATTGACCATCTGAGCTGAGCCGTCCAGCGTCTTTTCATATCGGGCTACGTTGTCGGCAGCCACTTGCGCGGGCGACGCCCAGGTGGCTTCGAACCGCCGGTCGACCTGCATCTCCAGGGCCTTGGGATCGATGAAGGCGGCCGCTTCGCCCGCTCGCCCCAGCGTGTAGAGCGCCGTGGCGCGGGCGACCTTCAGCGCCTCCTGCCGCCGTTGCAGGTCGCCAGGATACTGACCCGCCACTTGGTTGTTACCCTCGATGACGCGCAGCGCGATCGGTGCGCCGTTCGGCATGTCCGCCAACTCGACCACCAAGCGCTCCAACGGCACGCTGAGCAGCCAGTCTCGCGCGCCGTCAAACGTCTTGGGATACATCCGCAACGCCAAGCTCTCGGACAACGCCCACTGCTCCGCCTTGGCCGCGCAGAGCGAGGCTGACGCCAGGACGTAGGGCGTGGACGAGGTGCGATCCTTTTCGGACTGGGCAAGCAGCGCCTCGGCAACGGCGGCGTAGCCGGTGCAGTCTCCCCTAAAGGCGGCCTTCTGAAAGCGCGCGATCTCGTCGGCATCCAACTTGGCTCCTGCCGAGGCGTTCGACCACGCGCCCAGCACCATGGCAACCGCCAGGATCGCACCCATTCTCGACTTCATGATCCCCCCGAAACTTCCGATCGATCTATAAGACGCCGGGTCCGCCCGGCCCACCCCTCGCGCGAAACCGGGAACGGGCTTAGGGTGTTCTCAGTGTTCGGCCCGAGGCCGCGTACGACGGCCCGGTTCGAACCTCAACGATAGCGGAGGTGACGCATGCCCGCCGATATTAGGGACGCCGATTTCAACGACACCGGGAAACCCGAACTGCTCGCCCACGAGCAGACCTATCACGGATTCAGCATCCTCCTGCGATGGTGCATGCTGGGCCTGGCCACCACCATCACGACCCTGACCCTGTGGTTCGCCAGCCCCGCCGGCTTCTGGGGCGGCCTGATCATCGGGATCGTGGTGTTCGCGATCGGCTACGCCATCCTGGTGCGCCACGAGGAAAAGCAGCCGCTGAACCTTTGGACCGAAGGGCGGTAGAGGCTCCAGGAGTGGATCGACCTTCGCCCCGGGAAGCGAAAACCTCGTCCTTCGACAAGCTCAGGATGAGGTTTTCTTTCTGCCGACGCCTGCAAAATGGTCCTCATCCTGAGCCTGTCGAAGGACGAGGACCAAGCACGGCGTTGAATGTCGACAGCCTCTAAGCCGTCTGCCGCGAGGCCAGCAGCGCCATGTGCTGGCGCAGTTGGCCGATGCTGCGGTCGAAGAACCCGATGTCGCGATGGGTGCGGGCCTGCATGACCGCGCCCTCCATCGTCGTCAGGATGAATTCCGAAAGGCCGCGCAGGTCCACGCCCGGCGGCAGGCCGTCGCCGGCGTCCTTGAGGCAGCCCTCGATCGCGCCGGTCCATTTGCGGAAGTTGGCCGCCAGCAGCTCTCGCACCGGCGGGTCGGGCTCGTGCAACTCCAGGGCCAGCGAGCCGATCGGGCAGCCGTACAGGCAGTCGCTCTCCAGGAGCATGCCGCGATAGGCCGCCAGCAGGGCGAATATGCGCTCGATCGGGTCCTCGACGCCGCGCCAGGCTGGGTCCAGCAGCATCTGCTCGATGCCGTCGCGGTACATCTCCAGCACCCCGATCAGCACGTCCTGCTTGCCCGGAAAGAAGTGATAGAGGCTGCCGCTGTTGGCCTGCGACCGCGAGAGGATGTCCGACACCGAGGTCGAGCCGTAGCCCTTGGCGGCGAACAGCTCCATCGCCGTCAGCAGGATGCGTCGCCGGGTGTCGAGGGGATGGGAAGGCGCCATGGCCTCTTGCGTACCCCGCGCTTGAACGATCGGTCAACTCAAGGCTTGAATGATCGATCAAGTCATGTCTAGCTTGAACGATCATTCAAGCCCTTGGGCAAGCCCTGGGAGGGGAAGCGCATGTTGAAGTCGATGCTGATCGCGGCCGGCGCGCTGCTGGTCTTTGCGCAGGGCGCTCAAGCCCAACAGACGCCCCAGCAGACGCGCAGTTGGCGCGACTTCCCGGGCGTGAGCAACACCAGCTATGTCGACGCCGCCGGCCAGAAGGCCCTGCAGCTGTCCATGGACGTCCCCGCCCCGCCGCGCGCGGTGTTCGAGGCCTTCGCCACCTCGGAAGGCTTCAAGAGCTGGGCGGTCGCCGTGGCGCGGATCGACCTGCGCACCGGGGGCGAGATCGAGTCCAGCTACGACCCGAAGGCCGCGATCGGCGACCCGAACAACATCAAGAACCAGATCGTCACCTACATCCCCGACCACCTGCTGGTGATCCGCAACATCCAGGCCCCGAAGGGCTTCGCGGGCCAGGGCGAGTTCCAGAAGACGGTCACGGTGGTGGAGTTCGATCCGATCGTCGGCGGCACGCGCGTGCGGATCACCAACACCGGCTATGGCGCGAGCCCCGAGGCCCAGACGGTCTACGGCCACTTCGAATGGGGCAACGCCTATACGCTGGCCGAGCTGAAGAGGCGGTTCCAGAACGGCCCGATCGACCGGACCAAAGGCGACGGGGCCGAGCGGAACGCCGACGCGGACAAGGCCGTGACGGGGAAGTAGGCGCTCCATCCCCTCTCCAACTTCGATCAAGTCGCTGAAATCAAAGTTCTAAATCTTTAATCCCCTCACCCTTTCGCGGCGCCCGTATCCTGATCCCACCTCGCCGCATGGAAAGGGCGCATGGCCAGCGACCGATGCGGCGGCGGGGGGCGATCGAGCGGGACTGGGCTGGAGGGGGTTACTTCAGCGTGTCCGGGGACTCCCATCGTTGGGGAGCCCGCCCGCCGTCGGCGTCGAACGGGGACAAAGCGCGTGTAT